>JAISKX010000095.1 GCA_031260765.1 Endomicrobium sp.
ATGACGCATATAGGCGCTTGATAATGATGTATTCCGATGTAGTAATGGAAAAAGGCGCAGGCATTGAGCCGTCAGACGACCAAGGCATACGCAAACAACTTGAAAGAATTATGGCTGACAAAAAAGCCGAAAGAGGCGTCTCCTTAGACACTGACCTCACAGCCGAAGATTTAAAAGAGTTGGCGGAAAAATTCAAAATCAGAGTAAAAGAAGTTTTGGGCGAAGAATTCCCAGACGACCCTTACAAACAAGTTTGGGGCGGCATAGGCGCAGTTTTTGCTTCTTGGAATGGAAGAAGAGCAATCTCATATAGAAAAATTGAAGGCATACCGGACGATTGGGGAACTGCCGTCAATGTTCAATCTATGGTTTTCGGCAATATGGGCAATACTTCGGCGACAGGCGTTGCATTCTCAAGAAATCCCGGCAACGGCGACCCAAGATTTTACGGCGAATATCTCGTAAATGCTCAAGGCGAAGATGTCGTTGCAGGCATACGCACACCCGCCCCTATCAATGAGGCGGCAAAAAGCGAGCACAATAAAACAGAAACTACCTTAGAAGAGTTTATGCCTACGGTATACAAAGAGTTATTTGCTATACAAAAAAGGCTTGAAAAGCATTATAGAGATATGCAAGATATTGAATTTACCATTGAAGATGGCAAACTTTGGATGCTCCAATGCCGCAATGGTAAGAGAAACGGGCCTGCCGCAGTTAAAATGGCTCTTGATATGGTAAAGGAAAGACTGATTACAAAAGAAGAGGCAGTTTTAAGAGTAACTCCCGCTCAATTGGATGAACTTTTACATCCCATAATAGACCCCGCAGTAGAAACAACCTCAGAAATCTTAGCAAAAGGTCTTCCCGCAGGTCCCGGCGGCGCAAGCGGAACAGTGGTCTTCTCATCAGAAGACGCAGTCAAAGCCGCAGAATCAGGACAAAAAGTGATTTTAGTGCGTGAAGAAACTAACCCGGAAGATGTAGAAGGTATGAGAGCCGCCCAAGCAGTTCTCACAGCCCGCGGAGGTATGACTTCACACGCCGCTCTTGTAGCGCGCGGTTGGGGTAAATGCTGTATAGTAGGCTGCGCTCAAATTCATGTTGATTTAGGCGCAAAGACTATGAGAATTGGAGATAAAACATTCTCAGAAGGCGAGTGGATTACTCTCAATGGAACAAAAGGCAATGTGTATGCAGGGCAGCTTGCTATGGTTGACGCCACAGAAAACGAGACTCTTTTTGAGTTCTTAAATATCTGCGACAAAGTAAAAACCTTACAAGTTCGCGCCAATGCAGACACGCCAAAAGATGCTAAAAAAGCAAGAGAATTCGGCGCTGAGGGCATAGGCTTATTTAGAACAGAGCACATGTTCTATGGCGAAAACTCAGAAAAACCGCTTTTTGCTTTAAGAAAAATGATTGCCTCTAAGACAGTTGCAGAAAGACAAATTGCATTAGACGAAATTTTTCCCTATGCCAAAGAGGCTGTCAAAGGCGCAATAGAGGCTATGGACGGATATTTCGTAACAATCAGGCTTCTTGACCCGCCTCTACACGAATTTATCCCAAGGGAAGACGACAAGCAAAAAGAAATTGCAGACAGTCTCAATATAAGCCTTGATGAATTCAAATCAAGAGCAGGCAAACTTCACGAAACCAATCCTATGATGGGTCATAGAGGAGTTCGTCTCGGAGTCACTTATCCGGAAATTACAGAAATGCAGATAAGAGCAATCTTTGAAGCATCTGCCGAACTTTTAAAAGACGGCAAAAATCCCCGTCCGGAAATAATGGTTCCTGTAACTTGCTCTGTAAATGAATTGAAAAATCAAAAAGAGATAGTAGAAAAAGTATATAAAGAAGTTCTCCAAGCATCGGGTCTTAAAAAGATTAAATATGCTTTCGGCACTATGATAGAAATTCCAAGAGCCGCTCTTTTAGCAGACCAAATGGCTCAAGAAGCTGAATTCTTCTCTTTCGGCACAAATGATTTAACTCAAATGTCATTCGGCTTTTCAAGAGACGATGTAGGCGCTTTCCTTGGCGATTATCAAAACAAGAAAATCCTTGAAAACGACCCATTCCAAACCATAGACATTGACGGCGTAGGACAACTTATCGCCTTAGGTGTGGAATTAGGCAGAGGCGTCCGTTCAAATATGGAAATAGGAATATGCGGAGAGCATGGCGGAGAACCTAAATCTGTGGAATTTTGTCACAGCGTAGGGATGACTTATGTTTCCTGCTCGCCTTTTAGAGTTCCTATAGCAAGGCTTGCGGCTGCTCAAGCCGCCGCTAAGGATGCGGTTTCTTCAAAAGGTAAAAAACCTAAGAAAGCTGTAAAAACAAAGAAAGCTAAGAAATCAAAAAAGAAATAAAAAAAGGAATCAAATAATACAAAGCCGCCGAATCTTCTAATCAGTGTTTTCTGAAAAACAGAGGATTCGGCGGACAAGTTTATAAGCCCTTATGTTCAAAAAACTGACAGTCATCATTTTAATATCGTTTTTCATCTCTCCTTTTTACAGCGTTTTTGCGCAAGACAATTCCAAACCATATTTAAACTTGCGTATAGAAAACAATGTGTTTTCCCCTATGTTAAAATCCGTAAAAGGAGTGATTATCATATCAGAAGTCAAAAATGTTGCAAGAATTAGAGAATGGACTTTGCTCATAAAAGACGAACAAGGTAAAGAAGTGAAGAGGTTTTCAGGTGCAAGAAAAGTTCCAGACAGTTTTGTTTGGGACGCTTTAATAAAAAAAGGACAGCCTGTAAAAGACGGCTTATATTCCTGCGAATTTGAAATCAGTCTCAATGCAAAAGACGTCCTTGCCGTCAAAAAGTCCAATATATTGATAGATTCTGTGTCTCCGTTTATCTCTTTATCATTGTCGGAAGAGATTTTATTCATCAATAGTGGAGACAATGCGGGCAAAAATGAAGTTATGATTTTTTTAAGCTGCGGAGACGAAGGCGGTATAGATTTTGCAAAAACCGTTTTAGAAATTACAGATACAAAAAATAAGGCGGTAAAAACCTATAAATTTGAAAAAGCAATTCCTGATTTTGTTGTATGGGACGGCTGCGGCGACGATGACAATCCTCTTCCAGAAGGCAATTACAATTTGATTTTCAATGTTTTTGATATAGCGGGAAATAGAGCTCAAATATCCGCAGATATTTCCTTGCTTGATTCAAGCGGAGAAGAACAAGAGGAAACGGGTTTGGTTCAAGACTTAAAACAGATAATATATTTTGATTCCAATAAGACGGATTTAAAACCCCAGAGCATAAAAACTCTTCAATATATATCCGAGATATTGAAAGAGAATAAAAAGAATCGTATTTTAATTACGGGGCATACGGATTCGACAAAAACGGAAGCCAATTTCAAAAATCTCTCCCGTAACAGAGCGAAAGCCGTCTATGATTTTCTTATAGGCGCAGGGATTGAAGCCGACAGAATGAAAATGGAAAGTTTTGCCGCAAAAAAACCTCTTGCGAATGCAAAGGTTAAAAACGCAAATGAACAAAATAGGCGCGCAGAAATAACAATTTTAAAAACGGAGTAAAAAAATGAACAATGGTTATTATAGAGAAAGAAAAAGCGGCAGCGCATTTAAAAGTTTTATTATATTTTTAATCTGTTTAGCCGTCATTTATGCGGCGGTTTTTACTGTTTTCATCACTCAGGATAATCTCATAGGTCAAATGCAAAGCGTAATCAAGACCGTATTTCAAAGAGACAGCGACGCTATGAGTATGTCTTTATCTCCGCTTGGAAATTTTAGCGCAAAAGGCGTCACCGTATCTTCACGCGGCGGTTTTAAAAATGGGACGCTTGGGACAATCAATTCAATCAGCGCCAAACTTGAAATTCTAAATATATTCACAAGGAAACTTGTATTAAAAGATTTATACATAGATGGTTTTGACATCTCCTTCGGACGCAAAAGTTTTAGGCAATTTAGGCTTTCGCGCTTTGAATCCTATATGCGCCAATTTACAAACTCCAACAAAATAGGACAATTGCTTAACAATGGCGTAGAAATAAAAGGGATAACAATCAGCGGCGGCAATTCAAACTTAAAAATAAACGATGGCAATATAAAGTTTAGAAACATAACGATAAGGTCAAGAGGATATAATGCTACAAATCTAATAGACGGCGATATAGCCTTAGATATAGAAGGTTTGGCTTATAAAACTCATCTAACTACAGACTTTATCTACAATAAGAGAGAGAAAACTCTCTATATAAAAGGATTAAGAGCAAGCAATATGACTATAAGGGGCGATATAAAAATAAAATTCCTAAACAACGGCGCTTCTGCAGATTATGATATGACAATAACAAAAGAAGATTATCAAAAATTCACCAATCTAATAGGCAAAGACTTATTAAGCTCGCTAAATGTTTTAATAGGCTCAAACGATGTCAGTATTTCAAACCGATAAAATTGTAGTATTTCCCCATTTTTGCTAATATCCCCTTATCATGAATTTATGTAAAGTCTTTAAAAAGAGCAAAGAACAAGCCCACAGAGTTTTTACTCAAAAGCAAAACAAAACTTTTCTTAGGAAATTCTCCAAAACGCCTTTTAATGAGCGGGTTATTTTTGTTCCGCATTGTATGCGCAAAACTTCTTTGTGTAAAGCCAAAGAACAAGATAGTTATTATATTTGCGCAAATTGCGGGCAATGTAAAATCGGCGAAATAAATAAACTCGCAAAACAATTTGGATATAAAGCTCTATATATTTTAAAGGGCGGCAGAGCTATAACAAAAATTATTGAAAGCGACAAACCTAAGGCTGTTCTGGGAGTCGCTTGTTTTTATGAAGGGGATTTGGCTTTTAAATTATTGAAAGATTACGATTTGGCTGTTCAATTTGTCAATCTTACAAGAGACGGATGCGCCGATACCGATGCAGATTTAAGCGCGGTGAGCGATATATTAAAGATGGAGGAGGAAAAATGAATACATTGAAGTTTAACGAGTTGGGATTATCAAATGAGATATTAAAAGCTACGGCTGATTTGGGTTTTGAAGAATCAACGCCTATACAAACGCTTGCTATACCTCAGATGTTGACGGGGGTTGATATTATAGGACAAGCCCAAACAGGCACGGGAAAAACTGCGGCTTTCGGCATTCCCATACTTGAAAAGGTAAATCCAAAAAATAAAGCGGTTCAAGCAATTATACTTTGTCCGACGAGAGAACTCGCCATACAAGTAAGCGAAGAGTTAAAGCTTTTGTCTAAGTATAAAAAAGGCATAAATATTTTACCCGTCTATGGCGGGCAGCCAATAGGCAGACAAATACAATCTCTTTTAAGAGGCGTTCAAATAGTAATAGGCACGCCCGGCAGAGTGATAGACCATTTAGAGAGAAAAACTTTAAGGATAGACGGCGTTTCAATAGTCGTCCTTGACGAAGCCGACGAAATGCTTGATATGGGTTTTAGAGACGATATAGAGTCTATTTTAAAAAATGTCCCAGCCGAGAGACAGACGGCTTTCTTTTCCGCCACTATGCCCAAAGAGTTTTTATCTCTCACAAAAAAATATCAAAAAAATCCGCAAAGCATAAAAATCGCAAACGAAAAATTGACTGTGCCTCTTATAGAACAATA
>JAISKX010000132.1 GCA_031260765.1 Endomicrobium sp.
CGTCTGGTCAACTATGTGCTTCATGTTCGCACCAAAGCCTGGTCCGTAGAGGGTGCCTGTTTGTGCCTTGCCCCATGAGGCATTGTACTTTGAGGGTGCCCAGTCCATTTCGGTGATAATGATGGGGGCAAAGGCGGCTACGTGTACTACGTTCTCGATCCAGCCTCTTTGGAAAGGCTCATAGCCGCCTTGACTGTAGCCCCCGTCGCCGTTTTCGCCGTCGCTGCCCAGCCATCCTGGATAGAGGTGTACAGCATAGCCTATATTCTGTCCTTCAATGGGATTGACCGCCAAGCCTTTGTATAGCCCCTGATAACCCAGACCCGGCACCCAGAGTATGTTGTCGCAGCCTTCGGCACGCATGGCATCGACTATGGCTTGGAAGTATTCTTTCAGTTTGTTGTAGTGTCCTTGTGTGTCCGCCCCAAAGTCGCCATCGGGTCCTTGTATGTTGACTGGCTCATTCGCAAGCTCAAACATCATGTTGGGGTGGTTCTTGAGCTTGGAGTGCTGAGCCACGTACGTCCATACTTTGATGAGGTATTGCTGATAAGCGTCACCTACGGCTATCTCGTGGGGGCATACGCCTGGCGGGCGAAACACCACATAGAGACCTTTTGACACCGCATATTCAGCCATAGGGATAAAGACTTTGTCCAGATAGAGTTTGAAGCGGGTGAAGTCGAAGGCGGAGATGTCGTTCTCGCCTGTGGTACTCACGCCTGGCTGGTTTGACCAATAGGGGTCCATGTGCAAGCGGATAAAGTTGACTTTCCAACCTGCCTTGGACCATTCAAATAAACAATGCCTCTTTGCGATAAAGTTTTCTCTAAAAAACCGCTGATTTGCCTATTTTTATATTCCATTTTACCCCCCAATGTGATTTTTTTGTATTACAATGCTGGATTTTTTAGCATTATAATACTAAAAATTCAAGCATTACGATGCGGAGATTGCGGGTCAAGCCCGCAATGACGACAAACGGAGGTTTTTAGAGAGACACACTATAATAATTCCATCTGCCTTCTGAAATGCTCTTTTTTAGAGTCTAATTGAGAGGTTTTTTGGGATAGGGCGGCGTAGAAATTTTCTATGTCTGCTGTTAATTTCTTGGTTAGTTTTGGGATTTTGGATAATTGGGCTATGTTTTTGTCTATTGAGGCTTGTATTAAGGTTTCATTGTTTTGTTTTAATTCTTTTTCCGCTGTTTCTATTTGTTTTTCAAGGGCGGCGATTTCGGCTTCAAGAGGGGTGATTATGGCGGATTTTTCTTGTATCAATTTGGCTTTCATTCTTTTGCTTTCTTCTTTGGTATAGACTTTTTTGCTTTTGTTGGTTTTGGATTTTATTGAGCCGCCTTCGTCTTCCCAACCGCAAGAACTTAAAAAATCCCTATATGTCCCGTCAAAAACTGAAACTTTGTCCCTGTCAAAAATGATTAGTTTTTGCGCTATATTGTCTAATAATTGCTCATTGTGAGTGACAAGAATTACCGAGCCTTCAAAATCATTTACGGCGTCTATCAAACTTTCGCAAGACTCTAAATCCAAATGATTTGTCGGCTCGTCTAAAAGCAATAAATGCGCGGGCTGAACCAAAATCTTGCCGAGCAAAACCCTCGCTTTTTCTCCGCCGCTTAAAAATTCTATTTTCTTTAAAGCGTCGTCTCCGCTAAACATCATAGCGCCCGCTATATTTCTCGCTTTTTGCGTGATGCAGGAAGCGTCTGTGTTCATTATCTCTTCAAAAACGGTCTTTTGCGGATTGAGATTTGCGCTGTCTGATTGGACGAAATATGAGATTTTTAAATCAGGATGGGTTTTAATATTGCCCGCTGTGGGTTTAAGCCGTCCCGCAAGAAGTTTTAAAAGAGTGGATTTGCCTTTGCCGTTTTTGCCGATAACGCAAATTCTCTCTTTTTTTAAAACTTCAAATTTGAGTTTTTGCATAAGAGGCTTATCTGCGCTATATCCAAATTCCAAATTATTAGTTTCAAGCATTTTAGCGGCGGCAAAAGGGACGCTTGAAAAAGAAAAATCCAAATCCTCAATGCTCGTCAATTCCTGCATATCTCCTTGTTTTTCAAGAGATTTTATACGCGATTGCACCATACCCGCAAGCCTTGCTTTTGCTCTAAAACGGCGGATAAAAATTTCTGTTTGCTTTCTTTTCTTTTCAATATTCGTGCGGGTTTTTTCGTAAATCTCTTCTTCTTGTTCTATTTGTTCATAAACTTTTTGAGTATTGCCTTCAACTTTTCTAATCTTGCCTCTGTGTATGGCGGCGCAATGTGTGATTACAGAGTCCATAAACTTTCTATCATGCGTTATGAGCAACAATTCTCCTTTCCAAGAACGCAAAAAATTCACAAGCCATCTTATAGCGACTATATCAAGATAATTATTGGGCTCGTCAAGCATAAGCATATCGGAGTCCGACAGCAAAACTTTTGCAAGATTTATTCTGATTTTATACCCGCCGGAAAATTCCATAGGATTTTTGAGCATATCCTCTTTGGAAAAACCAAGACCAGAAAGGGTTTTCTCGCCTTTCCATCTTTCGCTGTCCAAATCCTGAGGATTTAAAACCGTGCAGACTTCTTCAATTGCCGAGGTTTTAGAGAAATTTATATGCTGTCTTAAGAATCCGATTTTATAGTTTTTGGGTATATTTATTTCGCCGCTGTCATATTCCATCTCGCCCAAAATCATTTTAAAAAGCGTGGTTTTACCATGCCCATTCCTGCCGACAAGCCCCACTCTTTCCTTAGGATTGACAGTCAAATCAAGCCCGTCAAACAAAGTTCTCTGCCCAAAAGATTTACTCAAATCCGAAATTTTAATCATATTTTTCCTTTTTAAAGCCTATAGCCGATTGAATTAAACGCAAATGCAATTATATAGGATTTAGTGCAAAAATGCACCAGCGCTTTTAAAACACATAAAAATGCCCGTGGATAACTCCAAAAAAACATTCTTGACTATTAGTTTTGTTTATATTACGATTGACCCATTCAAAAAACATAAGAAATCCTCTGATAACTTGTTTTTATTCAAAGGCATTCTCTCTATAAATTTCCCAAAAAGGCAATAAAT
The DNA here is from genome assembly GCA_031260765.1 of Endomicrobium sp. Classification (GTDB taxonomy): domain Bacteria; phylum Elusimicrobiota; class Endomicrobiia; order Endomicrobiales; family Endomicrobiaceae; genus Parendomicrobium. Next base: position 3,096 of record JAISKX010000132.1, read on the forward strand.
GGACATAAAACAAAAATATGAAACATTAAAACAATATATATTTTCTTGCGCTAATGCCGCGGTAGCTTTTTCCGGCGGAGTGGATTCAACTTTCCTATTAAAAGTAAGCGCTAACATTCTGGGTGATAAAGTTATAGCAATCACTGCCCGTTCTTGCTCTTTTCCGCAAAGGGAATTAAATGAGGCTATCGCTTTTTGTAAAAAAGAAAACATCAGACATATCATAGTAGATAGCGAAGAATTAAATATAGAAGGTTTTTCTCACAATCCGCTCAATCGTTGTTATCTGTGCAAATCTGAATTATTCTCAAAAATCCAAGACATAGCCCGCCAAAACAATATAGATAATATCTTTGAAGGTTCCAATATGGACGATAATGGCGACTATCGCCCGGGCTTAAAAGCTATATCGGAAAAAGGCGTCAAAAGCCCTTTGCGTTTTGCCGAACTCAATAAAGAAGAGATTAGACAACTTTCAAAATCTCTTGGGCTTTCCACTTGGGACAAACAATCTTTTGCCTGCCTGTCTTCCCGTTTCCCCTATGGAGAGAAAATCACGCCTGAAAAATTGGCTATGATAGACAAAGCTGAACAATTTCTTTTAGATATGGGCATAAAGCAGGTTAGGGTTAGAATGCACAATAATCTTGCAAGAATTGAGATAGACGAGGCGGGTTTCCCGCTGATTTACTCTCCTCAAAACCGCAAGAAAATCTATGACGAATTTAAAAAAATAGGTTTTGCTTATACTGCCATAGATATTTTAGGTTATCGCAGCGGAAGTATGAATGAAACTCTTTCAAAAGATATAATACAAGCAAATAAATAATGGAGGTTCAATATGCACATTCCAGAT
>JAISKX010000142.1 GCA_031260765.1 Endomicrobium sp.
ACCAATTAAAAAGCCGTCCTTTGTGTTTAACAAAGGACGGCTTTTTTGCTTATGTTTATCTATCTTTATTTTCTATATCCTATCGCTTGTATTATCACTACTTCATATCCGCTTGGCAGAGATAAAATTCCTTTTAAAGCGTCTGCGCCGCTGGCTTTTACTATATTTGCCAAGCCTTCTGAGGCGCAATATAAGCCTACATTTTGATATATAGAGCCTACATGCATTTTGCCGAAACCGTCATTTGAAGGGACGGCATAAAGTAAAGTGACGCCTGCTGGGGAATATTTGGAGCGGACATCTTGATTTAATTTTTGAATGAGTTGATTTTTTTTAGCATCGTAAAGCCAAACGCCTGTTTCAAGAACTATATAGACATTTATATCCTGCTTATTCATCCCCGTAGGTATAGTGCGTCTGCCATCTGAGCGGTTGATGCCCCATGCAGCCCATAAAAGATTGCTCAATTGTTGAAGAGAAAGAGGTTTGTTTGTCATAGTTCTTTCGCCTTTTTCTTAATGCTAAAGCATCCATAATCGGTTTGCCGCCTGTTTTTTGCACAGCGGGCAATATGATTGTATTGTCAGCCGCCGCGAATGAATTTTGAGCAAATCCTGCCAGCGCAAATAACAATGCAAAAACATAAACTAAAATAATTTTTTTCATATACATCTCCTTGTCCCCCGCATTGCCTTGCAGGCAATACAGGGTTATTAAAATCATTAAACCCCTTCGGGGTTTAGTTGTGGCGATTGATTACATCTTTAACCAATGCAGATATTCTTTTGCCGTCTGCTTGTCCGTTGGCGGCGGCTATTGACGCTTTCATCACTGCGCCGAAACTTTTGTCTGCCGACTCGTCTGCCGCTTTTTTGACAATTTTTAGCAAATCATCATCGGATATTTCAGCAGGCAAATAAGTTTCTATCAATTTCAATTCTTTGCTTTCTTTGTCCACCAAGTCCTGCCTTTGGGCTTTGGTGAAATTTTCTATAGCTTCTTTTCTCTTTTTCACTTCGTTTCTCAACACTTTCATAATCTCTTCATTGTTGATTTCAATGTTTTTCATCTCTCTGATATTGATTTCATTTAAAATTCCTCGGACAACATTTAGGCTGACAATGTCCTTTGCCTTCATATAAGTCTTTAAATCTTCTCTTAGTTTGTTTATCATTTTAGTCTCCTTGTCCCCCGCATTGCCTTGCAGGCAATACGGGGTTATTAAAATCATTAAACCCCTGCGGGGTTTGATTGTAGCGATTCATTACTTCATTGAAAACGCATCGCCTTTTTTTATATTTAGTTTTTTTACTGCGCCTGCTTTTATTTCTATTGCTGTGTCTGTGTTTTCTGGGGAATAGTATCTTTTTAGCGCAATATCGGGCGCATTGTATTCCGGCTGAGCATTTTCGCTAAATCCAAGAACTGTATTTGAGCCTATCCACACTATATCAATAGGGATGAGCATATCTTTCATCCAAAATACAAGAATTTGCGGCTCGTCAAATACAAATAACATACCGTCTTGCGGGATTTCCGTCCTATCGGATAAGCCTTTCGCTGAAGCCTCAGAGGATTTTGCAAGAATGAGATTTAATTGATTTTCGCCCACTTGAGTTTTAATTATTGCGCCGTCTTGCATTTCGTCTTGAACGGCGGCTGCCGGATTATCAATAGTTCCTTTATTCGTCTGTGTGCATAAGATAATAACAATGCCGCAAACAATCAGGACTGATACAATTGCTGCAACTTTTTTCATTTTTTTAACTCCTTAAGTTTTCTTTTTTTGTCTGTTTCTCTTATGTGTTTTCTCTTGATTTTTCCACTTATTGTTTTTGGAAGTTCGTCCACAAATTCTATTATTCTCGGATATTTATAAGGCGCCGTTGTCTTTTTTACATGTTCTTGCAACTCTTTTATAAGAGCCTCGCCCGCTTTCTCTTTATATCCTTTGGCAAGAATTACAGTTGCCTTTACGATAAAACCTCGTATCTCGTCCGGCACTGCTGTAATTGCGCATTCCAAAACTGCGGGATGTTCCATCAAAGCGCTTTCAACTTCAAAAGGTCCTATTCTATATCCCGAACTTTTGATGACATCGTCGGCTCTGCCTATAAAATAAAAATATCCGTCTTCATCTTTATAGGCTTTGTCGCCGGTATTGTATATGCCTTTGCTCCAAATGCTTTGAGTCAACTTTGTATCTTTATAATATCCGCTAAAAAGCCCTACGGGATTATGATGATGAGTTCTTATTATCAAGCTCCCCTCTTGATGAGGTTGGCAAGATTTATTGTCTGCATCCACAACATCTATATCCCAGCCCGCCGAAGGTTTGCCAAGCGAGCCCGCTTTCGGTTTAAGCCAAGGGAATGTCGCTATCATACAAACGGTTTCAGTCTGTCCAAAACCCTCTCTTATTTCAAGCCCCGTCATCTCTTTGAATTTATTAAACACTTCAGGATTTAGCGGCTCGCCTGCGGTTTCTGCATATTTTAAGTTGGAGAGATTATATTTTGAAATATCCTCTTTTATCATATATCTATACACAGTCGGCGGCGCGCAAAAAGAAGTGAGTTTGTATTTTGCAATTCTTTCAAGAAGTCCTTTATAATTGAATCTGTCAAAATCATAGACGAAAATACAAGACTCGCATATCCACTGTCCGTAAATTTTTCCCCAAGACGCTTTGCCCCAGCCTGTTTCTGCAACAGTCAAATGCAGGCTGTCGGGATTTAAGTTTTGCCAAAATTTTGCCGTCAAAATATGTCCGAGCGGATAAGAATAATCGTGAACGACCATCTTAGGCATTCCCGTTGTGCCAGAAGTAAAATACAATAAGAAAGGGTCGCTTTTCTTTGTGGCGGCTTTGCCTTTTGGTCTGTTAAAAATTGTGGAGAATTTAGGCAATTCCTTAGTGTAATCTATCCAGCCTCTGATTTTTTTATTGGCGCAAATTATATGGCGCAAATTCGGCAAAGCTTTTTTTGCAGTATTTACTATATCTATAATTCTCTGTTCAAAAGCGGCGGCAATAACTTTTATGCCCGCTTTCTTTACTCTATAAACTATATCTTTGGGCGTCAAAAGATGAGTTCCCGGCACGACTATAGCTCCCAATTTATGCAAGCCCACGCAGCAAAACCAATATTCATATCTGCGCATCAACATCAACAATACTCTATCGCCTTTTTTTACTCCAAGTGATTTAAAAAAGTTTGCGCTCTGGGCGCTTTTTTCTTTGATGTCTTTAAATGTAAAGACAGCCTCGTCATTGTTTTCATTACACCAAACCATAGCCTTTTTGTCAGGCGTTTTATCCGCTATCTCATCAACGATATCAAAACCAAAATTGAAATCGTCAGGCGCTGAGACTTGATAATTTTTTTTAAAATCCTCATAAGATTTAAAATCCGTATTTGCATATTTTTCTACGAGTTGCATAAGGCGCTCCTTTTTTGTTAATTTTTACTAACTGAAGTTTCCGAATTTTATCAGTTTTATATCTTATTGCAAAATAAAAACCCTCTTCAATCCGCGAGGATTTGTCTTTTGCCCGCCTTTTTGATATTATCCCGCCAATCAAATATATATTTAGAGCGTGGAGGTAATTTATGCAGCATATTGAATTTGAAACTATGATTACTAATGGGCAAATCAATATCCCTTATCAATATAGGGAAGATTTTGATGAACTCGTGAAAGTTACAATTGAGAAAACTAAAGAAACAAATGATGTTTATGAGGAAGAAAAGCCCAAACTTTCTGTAGCGGAAAAAAGGGCGCTTCTTGATTCTCTTGTTGGGATAATTAAAGATCCGATAAGTATTGAAGAAGCAAGGGAAGAAAGGTTGGCTCGGCAATGAAAGTTTTATTTGATACCAATGTCGTTATTGATGTTGCCGCAAAAAGAGAAGAGTTTTTTCAGGCTTCTCATGATGTATTTTTATTGGCAACGCAAGGTAGTATTGATGGCATCATCAGCGCTGGGTCTATTACCGATATATATTATATTGTCAGGCGCAGTTTGCAGAATACTTCCCTCGTATTGGAAATGATAAATAAGATTTTACAATCTCTTGTTCTTGTAGATACAAAAGCCCAAGATATTAAGCAGGCTATAAAACTACCTATGGCAGATTTTGAAGATGCAGTTGTAGCCTCTGTTGCGCAAAGGGAGAGAGCGTCATTTATCATCACACGCAATATCAATGATTTTTCCCAATCTCCAATCCCTGCAATTACGCCGTTCGATTTTTTAAAAAAACATGCGTGGAATATTGTATAGATGGAATTTTGTAGAAGCAAATCATGTCATTCCACGCGAAGCCGCAGAAAATCATTTGCCCTAATAATATGTAGGAGGTAAGTTAAATGCTCGAAGTAAGTAGATTTTATGGAATTTATGAGGCTCTATGAACTACCCAAGAATTATTGACATAAAACCGCTTGAAAACATGAAACTTCTTGTTAAATTTGAGACAGGAGTTTATAAATTGATGGACATAAAGCCCTATTTAGACATTTTTGAACCTTTTAAAGAGTTAATTGATAAGAATATTTTTGACAGTGTTACAATTGACAAACTCGGCAGGGGTATTATTTGGAATGAAAGAGTTGACCTTGACGCTTTTGATGTATGGCAAAACGGACAAGATTATAATTAAGATAAGAAGTTTTGTAGGGGCAAAAAATCATTTGCCCTAATATGTAGAAATGAAACACAGCAGTAAAATAATGTAGTATGAAATTTTTTGGTGGAAAGTTAAATCTTTCTTCTATTTGCAGCAATGCAAATACAATGAGAACACTAAAAGGCGTCGCCATATCAAAGTCTCTATACTTACATTCGTGAATATAGAGACTTTTGGCGACCTTTATTTATGGAATTCTCATTGCATAAATAAGGGTCGCCTTTTTTTATGTCCAAACGACCTCGCATTATATAAATTGATATAAACATACCGCCAAAATCAAGTCATAGATACAGTCAAATAAAAAAGGAGGATAAAGTAAAAGTCATAGGCAGTAGATTTAAAAAAGTCGTCGGACTAAAAACGAAAAATAAATTTAATAGGAGATTTAAAATGGAAAACATTGATTTAGAAGCATTAAAAAAATCGGCAGATGCTAAACCGCGTGTAAATGTGGGGATAATAGGAGATGTAGCCATCGGTAAAAGAGGAGTGATATTGGCAATCACCAAAGTATTAACAGATAAAGGATTAGCGCAGATTATATCCAATGACGAAGAAGGAGATGCATTAAAGATGACAATAGAGGTCAACCATACGGAATATTCAATGGATAGTATGATAACCGGGTCAGTGCAAATGAATGTGGCAATATTGGTAGTGAACGCACACGATGGACCGATGCCGCATACAAAAGCAGATATTGAACTTGCCAGACAAGCGAATGTGCCTGCGTCGGCGATAGTAGTATTTTTAGACAAATGTGATGAAGTGGAAGATAATGAATTGCTTGATTTGGAAGAGATGGAAACGAGTGAGTTATTGAAGCAATATGGTTTCCCCGTAGACAAAACGCCGGTAATAAGGGGTTCTGCATTAAAAGCATTAGGAGACGACAAAGAGGGAGTTGATTCCATATTGAAGTTGATGGAGGCGGTAGAGAGGATATCATTACCGCAAAGGATAGCAATGTTGGAGCAGTCGGTTGACAATCTGGGGGTGTTGTTAAACAAGCGCTGAACTCGTTTGCGAATATTTTTGAGTATTTTTTAGGCATGAGAGGCGGTAGGTTTTGGCAATCCCCAAAAGTATTTTAAAGTTTTACCAATTAAGCACGACTGAAAAAAGACCCAAAAGATTGCAAATTTGAGTTAGCCAATGTTTCCTTAATAGAGATGGCGAATACTCTGAATGCAAACAAATCTAATTGGAGTTTTTGGCAGAAAAAGAGATGCTTTCTGTTGCTTATACTTTGGGCGGCGCTTGTTTCAGCGTTTGTCAAAAGCAATCATAAATGCAGTAAAAATAAAATATAGGAGAATAAAAACATGGATTATCAAAATGAAGAAATTATAAAAAGAGGATATCAAATCTTAAGGATGATGTTAGGAATGCTTGCTTTAATACTCGGTTCGTATTTTTTTCACAGCATTCTTTCATCTTATTTCAAATTTAATAATATTCAAGTAGGCTTCAACACAAGTTTTATATGGTTTTTCATGTTTTGTTGTTCAGTAGGTTTTCTCATTATTATATCTTGTGCGTTTATTTTTGGAATTTTAGATACAGCCGTAGATACTATAAGTGCTGATAATAGAGTAAAAACAATGAAAGGTGGTAATACAACGGTAAAATTTCAAACTCAGAATTCACAAATCAGTTTTAAATCTGTGAACAAATCATTTGAAAGTATTGACAAGATAATTGAAGAGGCGAAGAAGAAAAAAGCGGCAGAAGAAGGCTTTGCTTCCGTAGATGCATATAGCCGCGCGAATTTTGATACAGCAAAAAAATCTGCAGAACGAGGAGACATAACGGCTCAATATGAGTTAGGTATGAAATATCGTATGGGGGAAGGAATCCAACAAGATTTTCAAGAAGCAAAAAGATGGATTCAAAAAGCGGCAGAACAGGGATATGCAGAAGCGCAGTATTTTTTAGGACTAATGCATTATATTGGAAAAGAAATTCCAAAAGATAATCAAGAAGCAAAAAGATGGTTTCAAAAAGCGGCGGAACAAGGACATGCAGAAGCGCAATCTAATTTAGAAACGATGTTTTAGCAGCGATTGTTTTATTACCACAGCAACTTGTGAGTGTTTAGGCAGAGGCGATGATTGTTATGAACGCAATGCTTTTAGAAAGTTTAGAGACAATTGGCTTATCAAGCAAGACGATGGTAAAAGCATTATAGAGCAATACTATAACGTCGCTCCAAAAATTGTTGAGAAAATCAACAAAATCGTTTAAAGAAAAACAATATACTTGAAAATTTGGAAAGAGCATTTATCCCCATGCCTAAAATTAATAGAGGCAGGCAAATACTCTGAATGCAAACAAAAGTATATAGCGATGGTGGATGAATTGAAAGAGAGGTTTGGAAAATAGTTGTTTTATAGGAGTTAAATTAATTCGGGGGTTTATCAATGTATAAAGTCAATCAAAGCGTATTTTACAGGCAATATGGGGACAATGTTGTTTTGTATCAAACCAAAAGCCGCAAGGCTTATTTGTTTAATTCTATAGTCAAGGATATTTTAGATTGCATAAAGAAAAACGGAGAAATGCAATCTATCCTTGAGCAATTGAGAGCAATTTATGCCGTAGAAAACAATTTGGAATTTGAGACAGGCATTAAAGATTTTATCGCTGAATTAGAAAAATCAGAAATAATCTCAAAAGCATATAAGCATAAAGAAAAATCTCAACCTATTGAAAATACAATAATGGATGCTATTTTAAAAACAGGTTCGCTGTCTTCTGTTTTAATGGAATTGACATATCGTTGCAATGAAAAATGCCGACACTGTTATGTTGTTAATGATA
>JAISKX010000064.1 GCA_031260765.1 Endomicrobium sp.
GCTATGTTTCCTATAAAATTCATATTCTCGCCCGCAAATGTCACCGACGCCCCGCCTGTTGCATATAATGCCCCGCCTAATAATGCCACATTCTCTTTAAAATTCATCTCTGACCCGGCAAATGTCGCCGTCGCTCCATCAAGATAAAACGCTCCGCCCCTGCCATAAAGACCTGTCCCAAATGCCGTGTTGCCTATCATCTCCATCAATGCTCCATTAAAATTGAATACCAAACTCGGAACATATAAAAATCCGCCTGACGCCGCGCGATTGCTACGCGCCACCATACTTATCAAATTTTTTATTTCCATTGAACCATTTATTATCGCTATATTACCTTCTGAATTGGCAGCAAGCGAGGCATTGCTAGTAAATTCTACACTACCTCCATCAAATATTACTTTGTTGCTGCCGTCAGCGCCATCTAAATATATTGAAGCGCCAAATTGGGCGCTATTTCCTATAAAACTTGAACTGGAATTAATAAATTGTATTATTGAATTTGTTGGATACCCGCCGCTAAATATCCCCAAATAGATTACGCCGCCATTATTATTCGCTACATTACTTGTCGCCTGTATATCAACATTTATAAAAGAAATACTACCTGTAGTATTTGCTGTGTCAAAAGAAATGACGCCTCCATAGCTCGCAGTATTCTTTTCAAAATAAACTTTGCTCCTATGGGCAGTAGAACCAAATATTACAATATCTTCAAGCATTACTACCGCTCTAGATGTTAGACGCATCGCGCCGCCGTATTGAGCAGCGCTGTTATCAATAATTTTGACTTCTTTAGCCATAAAAATAGCCTGAGAATTCATCACATACATACCAGGTCCATAATTACCCCTAGCGCCCATTAGAGTCATAGAGTCTACTTGCCAAGGCACTATAAATCTTGCCCCATCATGTAAAAGAAAACTGCCACCGTCTGTTCTCGCGTAATTGTAATCAAATATTACCGTATTCACATTCATTATTACATCGGAAGCGTTGATATATATAGCCCCGCCGCCTTTCTGAGAAGTCCCCTCGGCGCTATTACCTGCAAACCTTATATAATCTCCGTTAAATGTAATACTTGAACCATTTTGAACACTAATCGCTCCGCCGTTTCCAGCGCCAGTAGTGGTAGCGCTATTGTTTGTGAAATATACAGTGTTGATAGTAAAAACTCCAATAGAATTGTTTATATATATGGCGCCTCCATTACCACCGCCTGCTATATTGTTCATAAATGTAACTGATGTTCCTGTCAATGCAAAACTTGTAACACCCACTATAGAAACTGCTCCGCCATTTGTAGCGGTCAGATTTTGAAAATAATTTCCATCCCCAACATCGTAAGTTTGATTAGTAGTCCAATCAAGACGACCTAAATCTATAGCAAATACTTGAATGCTGACAAATGCCAATACAAGCGCTGTCAAAAGCAGTTTGGCTTTGATTTTTGAAATTGTTTTGATGATTTGTTTTGTTTTGTTGTTCATTTAAATTCTCCGTTTTAAACAAAACTTAAAAAAAAGCAAGTCTCGGGACTTGCAGTTTTTGAGTAAATTCTAATGATTTCGCGCTACTTCCATTTGGAATGGGGCAGTTTATAGCAAAATTATTTTAAAAATACAAAAGAAATGCAGGCATTTGAAAAGCATTTATTCATTAAAAAATCAATTTAAAATTAAATTTTGCCGTCATTTGAAAATAAAAGATAAATCTTATACAATCGCCGAACTTCAAAAAAACGCTGTAAAATTATAAAAAAGGGGATTTGTATGAGAAAACCACTGATGGCTGGGAATTGGAAAATGAACAAAACTATAGCCGAGTCGGCGGACTTGGCTAAGGCTTTAAAAAGCGCGGTGTCGGATGTCAGCGCAGTTGAAATTTTGATTTGTCCTACTTTTACCTCGCTTGCGGCTGTAAATGCTGAAATTAAAGGGACGAATATCAAACTTGGAGCACAAAATCTTTTTTGGGAAAACAAAGGAGCTTTTACGGGTGAAATATCGCCTACTATGCTTAAAGACGCAGGTTGTTCTTTTGTTTTAATCGGACATAGCGAGCGCAGACAATATTTTGGCGAAACAGATGAAAGCGTCAATAAAAAAACAAAAGCCGCTTTTGCCGCAGAACTCATCCCTGTGGTATGCGTAGGCGAAACTCTTGAAGAAAGAGAAAAAAACATAACCTTTAAAGTGATTGAAAAACAAGTCAGAAATGGATTGAAAGATTTGCACGGCGATTGCGCAAAAATCGTAGTAATCGCTTATGAGCCCGTATGGGCTATAGGCACAGGCAAAACGGCAAGCCCAGACCAAGCGCAAGAAGTTCACGCATTTATAAGAAAGATTTATGACGATATGTATAAAGGAGCCGGAGAGCAAATTAGAATACTTTACGGCGGGTCGGTAAAACCTGATAATGTCTCAACTCTTATGCAGCAGCCCGATATAGACGGGGGGTTGGTAGGCGGAGCAAGTTTGGATGCGGATTCTTTTACAAAATTAGCGAAGTTTGCAAAATAGGAGAGGAAAATGGATAAAAAAATTACGACAATTGCATTTGCAACAGACCATGCAGCGGCTGAAGTCAGAGGAAAAGTAAAAGAATATCTATCAAGGCTTGGCTATGAGGTTTTAGATTTCGGTTATGACGGGGACGGCTCTTGCGATTATCCCGACTATGCGGCAAAAGCGGCAATAGCAGTAGCGGACGGGCAAGCGCAAAAAGGTGTTTTAATATGCGGAACAGGAATAGGGATGTCCATAGTTGCCAATAAAATAAAAGGGATTATCGCCGCGACTGTATGGAATGAAGATACGGCAAGGCTCGCCGTCCAGCATAATCATGCTGATATTTTATGCCTCGGCTCAAGAACAAGCACTTTAAGAGAGCTTTGCCTTATGATAAAAGTTTTCCTTGACACAGAATTTGAAGAGCGCCATAACGAGCGCATCGCAAAGATAAAAGAATTAGAAAAATAAAATAACTGGAACTCCATGGATAAGGATTGGAAATATAATTTTGACGCCAATGCTGATTTTAGCGAAATGTCTAAAAAATTCGGATTGCATCCGAAAGTAGCGGCTTTGCTTGCAAATAGAGGGATTGTTGCAGACAGCGATATCAATATATTTTTATCGGGCGGGCTTAAATATCTGCACAATCCCTTTTTGTTTAGAGATATGAAAAAAGCCGCAGACAGGATAAGACAGGCGATAGATTCTAAAGAGCAGATTTTAGTCTACGGCGACAGAGATGTGGACGGTATAACGGCGGTAAATATAATAGTTTGGACTTTAAAAACTTTGGGCGCAAATATTTTGTGGTATGTCCCCGCCGACGAAGGATATAGAATACATAAAGATATTCTCTCTCAATACGCCGAGACCAATGTCAAACTCCTAATCACTGTGGATTGCGGCATAGCGGCAAATGAAGAAATAGAATATGCAAAAAATCTCGGTATGGATGTAATCCTTACAGACCATCACGAGCCTATAAACGAAGGCATCCCAAAAGGCGCTTATGCTATTATAGACCCTAAACTTTCCGGAACAAAATATCCTTTTAAAAATATCGCAGGTTGTCTTACCGCTCTAAAAACAGCTCAAGCCGTAGTATATACCTATGATAAAGAATACAATAAAAAAATCCTCTTATTTGCTATCAGCGATTATGGCGCAGTCAAAGGAAATTTTGTTGAACTCTGCAACAATCTGCCGATACAAAAAGGAACTTTCAATTCTTTTGAAGAATTGATGAAGCTTATAAACAATTCTTTTAGAACTTATGCTTTTGAAAATCTTGCCGCTTGCGCCTTGCTTGAAAAAAATATTCTTTTAAAAGAAAAAATCATTTTTTGTCAAAGCGCAAAGAATGAAGATTTGCAGTCTCTTATGGAAGCAAAAATAAAAATGAGCCTTGCTCAAAATAAAATGAAAGCATTTCTTAATGACAATCTTGATTTATGCGCTTTGGGAACGATTGCCGACTCTATGCCTTTGATTGACGAAAACAGGATAATAGTGCGCGAAGGGTTAAAAATTTTAGAACAAAATCCTCATTTAAGACCGGGTCTTGGTCTTTTGATAGAAGACACTTTAAAAACGAGGCATTCTTACAATATCACGGCTCATTCAATATCTTGGAATGTCACGCCTGTATTAAATTCGTCGGGCAGAATGGGAAGAGGCATACTTTCAGCCCAATTGCTTATGACAAGGGACACATTTCAAGCTCAAAATCTCTACAATGAGATAATAAAATTAAACGGCGAAAGAAGAGCTTTGCAATTTGCAAATATCGGACAATTCAAATATCTATTAAAAGAGCAATGCAATCCTGAAACGGACAAAATTTTGATAGTGACAGCCTCTAATCTTGAACATGGAGTGACGGGCATAGTAGCGGCTCAAGTGGTAAAGGAATATCAAAAGCCCGCTTTTTTATTGATAAGCGATGGGTATGAGGCTGTCGGGACTGTTAGGTCTGTAGAGGCTTTCAATATAATAGAAGCCTTAGACAGCGTGCGGGACTTACTTATAAAATACGGCGGACACAGCCAAGCCGCAGGTTTTACAATAAAACATTGCAAAATAGACGAGTTTAAACAAAGAATGTTTGAATATGCCGACAAGAATATAGCGGATTTAGCGCCGAAAAACAGTATAGCAATTGAAGGTATTTTGAAAGTCTCAGATATAAATGCGAATTTTTATAAACAAATAGAAGCTCTTGCGCCTTTCGGTATGGCTAATTCCCGTCCTGTTTTTTGTATGAAAGGAGTGAGCGCAACAGAAGCTTATATGTTCGGCTCTAAAAATGAGCATTTAAAATTCAAGGTTTCTCAAAAAGGCAGCAGAAATATCCAAGCAATATTTTGGAATAAATCCCGAATGCTCGACCTTTTAAGAAAAGGCGAATTATTAGACATAGCCTTTCACTTAGACCAAGCCGAAAAAAGCGGCGAACAATTTATCCAATTATCAATGATAGATATAAAGATGGCATATTAAATAAAAGAGAAAAGAGAAGAGAGGAAAGAGGAAAGACGAC
>JAISKX010000196.1 GCA_031260765.1 Endomicrobium sp.
ATCACTCATAAAATACAGGGGTTTAACTATAAATTTATTTGTAAAGTGTTAGTAAAAATTAGAGAAACAGGGGGTTTCATGAAGGCAACTTTGGGGAGGACTGGGATTGTTGTTAATAAGAATGGGTTTGGGGCTTTGCCTATTCAGAGAAGGACTATTGAAGACGCCGAACCTATACTTCGCGCGGCTTTTGACGCGGGCGTCAATTTTTTTGATACGGCAAGGGCTTATACGGATAGCGAAGAAAAAATTGGGCGGGCTTTGTCTGCTGTTAGAACTAAATTTTTTCTTGCGACTAAAACTGCGGCTGATACGGGTGAAGAATTAAAAAGCGACCTTGAAAAGAGTTTGAAACTTTTAAAAACCGACTATATAGATATTTATCAATTCCATAATCCCGCCAACTATCCAAAGCCTGACGATGGCTCGGGACTTTATGAGGCGGCGCTTGAAGCAAAAAAGGCGGGCAAAATTAGATTTATCGGCATAACAAATCATCGTATAACAGTGGCAACAGACGCGGCAAATAGCGGGCTTTTTGATACTGTGCAATTTCCTTTCAATTATCTTTCCGATGAAAAAGAGATTGAACTCACAAAACTTTGCGCCAAAAACAATGTCGGTTTTATCGCTATGAAAGCGCTAAGCGGCGGACTTTTAAATGATATAGATACCGGAGCCGCTTATATGAATACATTAAAAAATGTCATTCCCATTTGGGGCGTTCAGACTATGGACGAGTTAAAGAAAATGTTGAATGCCGCAAAAAACGAAAATGCGCCGACTGCCGAACAGCAAAAAAGAATAGACAAAGATAGAGCGGAACTCACAGGCGAGTTTTGCCGCTGCTGTAATTATTGCGCGCCTTGTCCTAAAGATATAAAGATTTTTAATTGCGCAAGAATGTCTTTGCTTTTGCGCCGTATGCCGCCTGCGCAATGGCTTACTAAGGAATGGCAAGAGGATATGTTTAAAATAAAAGATTGTATAAATTGCGGCGCCTGCAAAAGCCGCTGCCCTTACGGGCTTGATATACCGAATTTGTTGAAGAGAAATTTAGTAGACTATATGACATTTTTGAAATAATATAAAAGAAAGGAGTTATTCATGCCGTCAATTAAAAGATTTCCGTTCACTGACATTTTGGGTTGGTCTATATCGCGTTATGATAAGTTTAAAATTTGTAAGAGACAGTATTTTTATGAATATTATCCGAAGTTTGATAAAGACAATCCCATTGAAAAAATCCAATTCTTAAAAAAACTCACCTCGCGCGCTTTAGAGACCGGCAATATCGTCCACGATATAGTCCGCGATATTCTCTATCGCTATCAAAAAAGCGTCTCCCCTATCAATAAAGAAAAATTTATAAAGTATGCTTATGATTTGACTGAGAAATATTGCAAAGATAAAACTTTTTATGAGAGTTATTATGGCTCGGAAGTGGTTTTGCCGCAGGAGATTTTTGTTAAGGTTAAGGCTATACTTGAAAATTTTTTAAACAGCAAAAGATTCAAATGGATAGAAGAAAATGCTCTTGAAACAAGGGAACATTGGATTATAGAGCCGGACGGCTACGGCGAAACCCGCATAAATGATATGAAAGCTTATTGTAAGGTTGATTTTCTTTTTCCCGTCAAAGACAAAATCTATATTTTAGATTGGAAAACGGGAAAACAAGATGAGAAAAAACATAGCCGACAACTTGTTGGATATTCTCTGTGGGCGTCATTTCATTTTGAAAAACCCGCTGAAGACATTATGCCTATGATTGTTTATCTTTTTCCCGACTATCTTGAAAGAAGCGTCAATGTCACAGAAGATATAATCAATGATTTTGCCGAAAGCGTCCACAAAGAAACTCAAGAGATGTATGAATATCTTACGGATATAGAAAACAATATCCCAAAAGAAAAAGAAATTTTCTCAAAAGGCAGCAATAAAATATTTTGTAAATATTGCAGCTATAGAGAATTGTGTTTGGCGGATAAAAAATGACTCTTTATAGAAAAGAACTTAAAAATAAGGCTGGCGCTTTTGTCAAAATCCTAAATGATTTTGATATAAAAGCGAGTTTTAGCGATAATAGTTTTAGAGATTATCTTGTCATCATAAAAGCCGATTATCAAGGCAAAGGCATTTTAAGAACAAGGCTCAATATTTATTATAAGCCGACTCACAAATCTTTCTCTTTAATAAAAAGAATTAGAGACGATAAATTTGATAAGGCAGTATTAGCCGCTTGGGACAAACTCAATGGTTTTGAAAGCCACAGCGCAGAAAGCGGCATACATGAGGCTTTTGTTGATGGCTCTTATTTTGACGGCATTACGGGATACGGCGCGGCGATATATCTCGGAGATATTGCAAAGGCTCAATTGTCGGGAACTGTTGAAAACACGCAGGCTCATCAAATCGGCGGAGAATTAAAATCTGTCATAGAAACGCTTAAGTGGTGCGAAGAAAACAATGTTGAAGAAATAAGGATAAATTACGATTATATAGGCATAGAAAAATTTGCCGCAGGTTCTTGGCAAGCAAAAAACGAACTTGTAAAAGAGTAT
>JAISKX010000221.1 GCA_031260765.1 Endomicrobium sp.
TAGAGCCTTTGATGTTTTGATTGGACGAGTTTTTTAAAACGCCCTTTATGATTGCAAAAGCGTTTTGGGCGACTTCCGCCGACATTATTATTTGAGGCAAAAAATATTCTTTTGCGGCAAACTTTTCCCCCACTTCATTTAGAGCGCCAAGAACGGCGTCATTTACTATTTTAAAAGAATCTTTTTCTTCATCTATGATTTGCTTTAAAATATCAGACACTTCGTTTTTGTCGCCGCGCAAAACGGACAAATATAATTTTTTAGACGGACTTATGTTTTCTTCTTGTTGAACAACTGCTTTTTTAAAGCCTGAATAGGCTGTCATATATTCATTGATTGCATTTTCTTGGCTTAATAGGACGGCTTTTGCTTTTTCGTCATAGGTAGTCCAATCTTCTGCGGGATTGATAATGGCAAAATCTAAACCCGCCTCAACAGCCATTTTTAGAAAAGTTGAATTTAAAATCTGCCTTGCGGGAAGACCGAAAGATATATTTGATATGCCCAAAACGGTTTTGCATTCGGGATATAAGCGCTTTGATTTTTTTATGGCGTTTAAAGTGCAGGCAGTTTGACCTGTGGTTGCGCTGACTGCCAAAGAAAGATAATCAAAAATAAGATTTTCGTGCGGGAAACCGATTTTGTCCGCATATTGAACGATTTTTGCGGCAATATCCAATCTTTCTTGCTCGGTTTTGGGTATGCCTTTTTCATCTGTGGCAAGAGCGATTAAGGGACAGCCGTATTTTTGGGCGATGGGCATTATTGTTTCAAGTTTTTCTTTTTCGCCATTGACTGAATTTATTAAAGGTCTGCCCGCGCAATTTTTAACCGCCTCTTGCAAAGAGCGCGGGTTGCTTGAATCTATACATAAAGGTATATGAACTATCTCTTGAATTTGATTGACCGCATTTACAAGAAGGCTCGTTTCATCCGCGCCGGCTATGCCTGTGTTGACATCTAATATATTTGCGCCTGCTTCAAATTGAGAGCGGGCGGCATCTTTTGCATAGGAAAATCTCCCTTTCAATAACTCTTCTTGAAATTTCTTTTTGCCTGTGGGATTTATGCGCTCGCCGATTATCACAGGTTTGCAGATTTCGTTTAAATTGTATGCTGTCGTCCTTGAAGATAAAAAGAATTTTGAGACGGGTTTTCTCTTTATTGGTTTTGCATTTTTTAATTCTTTTGACAGCGCTTTTATATATTGAGGATTTGTTCCGCAGCAGCCGCCGAACATATTTACGCCGTAAGAATAGGCTTTTAAAGAGTTTGCGATAAATTCATCAACTGTTTCTGGAAAAACTGTTTCTTTATTTACAAGAATGGGCATACCTGCATTGGGTTTAAAAGATATGGGGAGATTGGTATTTTCTGTGAGGATTTTAACCATATCAGCCAATTCTTTTGAGCCGACTGAACAATTTAAACCTATGGCGTCAGCGCCAAGACTTTCCGCCATTGCTATAAAACTTTTTAAATCCGTTCCGCTGGGAGTGATTTTATCTTGAGAAAATGTCATTTGAGCGATAACCGCTCCGTTGAAATTGGCTTTTGCGGCAAGGATTGCGGCTTTTGTTTCTTTGATTTCAGTCATTGTTTCTATCACGATAATATCGGCATTGTATTTTGAAAGCAAAGCGGCTTGTATAGAAAAAGCGTCAAAAGCCTCGTCAAAAGATAATTTTCCCAAAGGCTCAATATATTCGCCGATAGAAGATATGTCGCCGGCAACTATTATTTCCTTATTTTGTTTGTTGGCGCAATCTCTTAAAATGTTTATACCGCTTTTGATGATTTCTTCGGTTTGGTCTAAAAGATTATACTTTTTCATTCTGATAGGATTTGCTCCGAAAGTGTTGGAAAGGAGTATGTCTGAGCCTGCTTCTATATAAGATGAGTAAATATCGGCAATGCGCTGCGGGAATTTGATATTTAATTCTTCGGCGGAAACTATATCTTTCATATAATCTTTGCGGGCAAGTTCTGTGCCCGTCGCGCCGTCTAAAAGCAAAACTTTTTCATTTAATAAGTTTAAAAAATCTTTTTTGTCCATTATTCCGCCTTTTTGACGCCGATTAAAGCCGAGATTGATTTTTCGGGCTTCATCATATAGCCGTCTGTTAAATTTATGCTTATTTTATCCGCTCCAAGCCAATTTAAAAAATCTTTTTGCCCTTCAAGCCGCCAATCCCCATATCCGCAAGAATATCGTTTTGTGAGTGTATTGCCTTTGCTTTTTTCTATATTGTGTATTTGATTATAGGCATCTCGGATAAAAGCCTCAGCGGCAACAGAGCCGCAAGAATCCAAAATCAAAGCATTAAAAGTTTCTTTTTTGCTTAAAAAATCATCTCTTTTATTTTCTATATCTGCCCCTATCGTGACGGCAATACCATAAACCATAAAACAATCTTTAAGCAATTTTGCAATGTCTGCGCTTTCTATTTTAAAAGCATTTTCCAAAAAAACTATATCATTTTTCAATGAGATTTCAGTATAAGCCAAAACCATTTTAGGCTTTAATAATTTGTCGGCAATGGATATATTATCTTTTATTGCCGCTGCTGTATCAGCATCCATTTTGGTTTTACTCTTTGAATATCCTAATCTGGTGAGGACTTCGTCATAAGATATGTAAATATGCGGTATTGTTATCATGGGCGGGATTATAGCAAAAAATGCACAAGGGAGGTGCGGCGAAGCCGCGATACACACGGCTGGTTTGCAGGTTAAGTAGATGGGACGCTCGCTTTGCCTTTTGGCGTCTTTTGACACAATTTGCCTGCTGATGTAGCTCCGCTACACGGCGCAGGCAAATTCTGCCAAAATACGCTCAAAATGCTTCGCGGAAGTGCAACAAAATAAAGTCGTTATTCCCCTCTACTGCACCACTCCGCCCTAACGGGCGCCCATCCATAGAAGGGAATTACTGCCGCTTTGCGTTTTTGTTTTAGCATATAAACTATAAATGCTTTCCTTTTAGTGTTTGAAGTGGCGCATTGAAGTGGAAAGCATTGAGATGTTTGCTGAGTCTGCGACTTTTATGGATTCTTCGTCTTTTATGGAGCCGCCGGGTTGGATTATGGCGGTTATGCCCGCTTTGGCGGAGGCTTCTACTACATCGGGGAATGGGAAAAAGGCGTCTGAGGCTAATACTAAGGGCTGTTTGCTGATTGGCAAAGCGTCAAGTCCTTGGATTTCGCTCATTTTCTTTAAGGCTATTTGGAGAGAGTCTATTCTGCTCATTTGTCCTGCGCCTACGCCTACGGTTTGTTTGCCTCTTACTAAAATGATTGCATTTGATTTGACATTTTTGCAGACTTTCCATGCAAAATCTAAGGATTCTTTTTCTACGGTAGTAGGCTGCCTTTTAGCCATGTTTTTGACTTCTAACAAAAGACTATTGTCCCTGTCTTGAACAAGCATACCTTCCGACATCATTCTGTATTCAATCTCGTTTTTGTCAAATTTGAAAGGGATTTCTTGTATTAGCAATCTGATATTTTTCTTTTTGGTCAAAATGTC
>JAISKX010000249.1 GCA_031260765.1 Endomicrobium sp.
AGCAAGAGGACTGAAGTTGGAGGTCGCAATGCTGTTGTTGAAAAGTCTGAAAACACAATACAAAATATCATCTTGCAAGAAGTGGAAAATCTTGATGGAATTTTAATCGCCACAACAAATCTAACACAAAATTTGGACAAGGCTTTTGAGCGCCGATTTATATATAAAATAGAATTTCACAAGCCGAGCCTTGATGCAAGAAAGCATATTTGGCAATCAATAATACCAACGCTTTCTGATACCGACGCTCAGAGTTTGTCCCATTCCTATGATTTTTCCGGCGGGCAAATAGAAAATATCGCAAGAAAACGCACAGTTGACAATATAATATCAGGCGAAGAGCCTAATTTAGATAAATTGATTTCTTTTTGTAATGAGGAAATGTTTGATAAATCTGTTGTGAAGAAAATTGGTTTTGCGATTTGACGGGGAATGTCCTTGCGGCTTTTTATTTGACAATGATGTCTGTTCTGCGGTTTTTGATTCGGCTGGCGGGTTTGTTATTGTTGATTAAAGGGTCATTGGGTCCTAAACCTTTGAAAGTGATATTGCCTGCGGGGATGCCGTTTTTGACTAATTCGTCAAATATGGCATTCGCTCTTTTTTGAGATAAACCGCTTCGGTTTTCTATATAGTCTGTGTGCCCTTCAATAGTAATTGTATTGTATTTATATTGCTTTATGGTTTGAGCAAGATTTTCAATGATTTGTTTGCCGGCAGGCGTGAGAGCAAAACGCTTTTCTCTGAAAGCTGTTCCTGTGAGTCTGAAAATAGTTCCTAAATATGTTTCTTCATTTTGTAATTCTTGCTCTTGAAGCAAGGCTTTTGATTGAGCAACCGTCATAATTTCTTGTATTGAAAGGTCTGGTTTTTCATTTGACATCGGCTCTATAGTAAAAGGTTCTATCAGTCTTTGTTTTTGAGCTTCCCTTTCTTGTTCTAAGGCTTCTGCGGTTTCTATCGGCTGCTGTTCTTGAGCGTCCTCTTTTAGTTTTCCAAATTTATAACCTGCGCCCATATAAGCATAATAATCAAGAGCATTAGACATAGGGGATATATCAAAATTTATGAAGGCGGAGAAATCAGCATTAAAATTGTATTTGAATCCCAAAGCTATATTTGTGAAAGTTGCGCTTGTTTTATGGGCATGAACATCAAAACTTCCGTATTCAGGCGCGGATATATAAGACATTTTATATTGCGGGTCGTCTCCTATAAAAGTATGACCTATATATATTTTCCCATACCAATTGAATTTTGTATTTGTCTCATTGCCTAAACCCGCTCCTAAAAATAGCGTCAATTTTTCAAATTGTCTTTTATTGACAATTATATCTGCCGCGCCGCCGCCGTTTTCTGTGATTTTATCATTCATTCTCATTGCGTATTGCAAATCTATAAAAGGTTTGAAATCAAACAAAGGACTTTTCAATATAAATTCCAAGTCAGAGCCGATATTTATGCTCGTGCTTTTAAAGTCTGCGCTTGGAATTAATCCCACATTATGTATATATCTGTGTGAATCATATTCTTGCGCGCTTGCGCTGATATTAGCTTTGAAATTTCTGCTCTTGCCGAGATATCCATAAACAAGACCAATCCCCGTATCTTTTATATCAACTTTGGAGCCCGATTGCCGTATGTCGCCATTTTCATAAAAAGCATATAAGCCCGCTATGGAATTTTTCTTTACCGATACATTAAAGCCCGCTTGAAAGCCGGACATTACTGTTTTTAAATTGCCGTAATCATAATCATAAACGCTTGATTTGAATGAATATTGAGTCCAAACAGATACAAGGCTTTTCTCTCTTTTTATATTGGGATATAGCTCTGTGATATTGTTCCTTATGAGATTTGCGCTTAAAGCGTTGGCAAGAAATTCTCCGCTTAAACTATGCAGAGTTCTAATTGCATCCGCATTGTATGAGGCAAAAACACTATTAAAAATTGGTTTCCCTATATCGTTCATTTGCGGATTTGTAATTAAATTAACTCCGTCTAAAATGCCTGCTATGTTTTTTTGATTTTCTGTAAGACCGTTTATGTCAGTCAAATGAGCTGAACCTAAGATATTTAAGTCTATCCATTTATGTTCTGGATTTACAAAATCTGAACTATATACTATTGTGTAATTGATTTTTCCGCCTCTTGAATCAAGAATACTGTCTGTGTGTGCAAATCTATCATTGGGCGCCGTCGTCGTTGAATTGAAAATCTCAACTATTCTTACAGAGAAAGAAGCGCTAAAACTTCCGTATCCAGTAAAAAACAATGAGCTGTCAAATTCAAGAAATATATCGTCGGTTTTTATTGAGTCGGCTTTTAATGTATTCAGATTGACGCCCAGTCCTAAAATTCCGTCAATATCTATAAAGGAAAATGTAGTAATTTGGGCTTTGGCGCCGTCAGTCATTATGTATTGAGAATCTTTGGCGATATATACAGATTTAAAAGTCGTTGTGGCGGCTTGTGATTCTATTTTGCCCTTGTTTTGAACTAATATATTAGCGTCAAGATTAATCTTTTGCCCTTTTATTTTAAGTTGAGATTTATTAGTTAAATAGATGTCATTATTTTTCAAATAGTCCCCATCGGCTATATTGGAATCAAATTGTCCGCTAAAAGTAGAGGCTTCAAAAATTATTTCAGAATTGTCGGCATATATAGCCCCGCCGTATTGATTGGCGGAATTTGATGAAAAACTTATATTTGAATCTTTAAAAATGAGTTTGGATTTTAGCAGACTGATAGCTCCGCCGTTGACTTGAGACGAATTGCTTGAGAAACTTATAGTTGAATTATTGAATTCTATTACAGAGCCGCCGCTTGCAAAAATTGCGCCGCCGTTCCAAAGTGATTGATTGCTATCAAATTGAGCGGCGCTATTGTCAAAAACTAAAGATGCTGAATACAGATATATCGCTCCGCCGCTCATACCTACGGCGCTGTTATAAGAAAAGAGCGCATTCGCGCTTGAAAATTTTACAAGAGAGTTTTCTTCTGCATATATAGCCCCGCTGTTTCCTTCTGCTATATTTGTGGAGAAATTTATGGAAGAATAATTAAAAGAAAGTTTTGAATCATAAAGACCAATAGCTCCGCCGTATTCTGAATGATTTTTCATAAAAGAGGCAGTTGAGCGGTTAAAAGAGGATATGGCTCCATTAAAAAACAAAGCCCCGCCGTAATTTGCTTTATTATCGCTAAGCATAAAAGTGGAATCATTAAAATTGGCTATTGAACCTAACATATATAATGCTCCGCCATAGACGCCTGCTGTATTTCCAATGAAAACAAAGTTGGAAGAACTTATTTGCAAGAGGCTAATAGCATTCTCATTCAAAATTGCCGCCGCGCCGCCATGTTGTTTAATAGTTTTGTTATAGCGAAAAGTTGCCGAACTTTCTGTAAAAAGAATAGTTGAATCTTTTGCATATAAAGCCCCGGCATTGCTATAACTTACATTGCTTGAAAAATCTATTTTGCTGTTTAAGACTGTTAAAACAGAATTCAATATATACACAGCCGCGCCTGAAAAATCAAGATTTAATTTATCTACATTGAAAGCAGGCAACCCATAAGCCGCTGCGAGAGGGGAAACAGGAAACGGCATTGGGAAAAAAGGAGGAGTAGTATAAGTATAAGTTGATGGGTTTTCTTCATTATTTTGAAATTTTAGAGAGCCGTTATTTGTAAATGTTATACTGCTATACATAAAAGAAATAGTGCTTTGCGCGGTATATATTGCTCCGCCGAATAGATTTACTTTAATAGTGTTTCTTATTGCATTGCTTGAGAAGTCTATATTGAAATTATCAGCGAAAGTCGCTGTGGATTTGAAAAACTCAATATGGGTATTTGATGAATATATGACTCCGCCATAAACTGAGATGTCTGTTGGATTTGACGCTGTATTGCTTGTAAATGAGATTTTTGCATTGTCCCTGAAATCACTTTTGCTATCAGAAAAATAAATTTTTGAATCTTTGGCTGAGATAGTTCCTTTATAATCTATTGAATACAAAATACTCCAGCTTGTGATAGAAACAAAATTATTTGAAAAATCAACTTGATTTTCAAATGTGATTATAGAGTTATTCATTACATCAAGGCTTGTGCCGGAGGAGATATTGAAATCTTGAAAGCGGATATCTTTTAATGTAATATCTTTTGAATTTGCCGACAGCCATTTATATGCAGAATCTCCTGATAGCGAGTGTCCGCCTCCATCAATTATTATATTGTGTCCGAGCGGTAGCAACGCATCCCCAAAAGTGATATTATTAGCCAATTCAATATTATCAATAGAAGTCGTTGATTTGTAAATATCTTGAAACCAAGTCCAGCTGCTGACTGAAACGGCATAAACTGAAGCATTGATAAAAAATACACATAGAATAATGAATGAGATTTTTAAATTTTTGTATATCATTGATAGGGCTTTCCTTTTTGTTTTTTTTTGATGGGTTTTTTTGAACTACGCTGATTTTACTATATTCTTACGCTAAAAAACAAAAAAGCATTGAAAAATGTATGTGATAAATAGTCTATATTTGCCATCCGTAAAACACTGCTGCTTCATCCCTAAACTCAAAAAGTGATTGACATTTCATTCATTTTTTAGCATAATCCGCGCCCGTTATGTTAAAATGGCAGAGAATCCCCAATAGCCAAGATAAAATATTTTTTGAAAAATGAATGAGTTTTTTAAAATTGAAGGGGTTTTAGTCATCAAATACGGATATTTTTAGACAAGGGGTCTATAAAAATGAGTAAATTAAAAAATGCTTTGAAAATTAAATTATTTTATGTATTTGCAGTATTACTTTTTTTAGGAATACCAGTTTATGCCGCCGATATTGGAGATTGGGGGGCTTTTAGCATAGCTTATACAACAGGCGGGAATATCAATCTTTCCAGTTCAATTGTCGTAGGCGCCGATATAGGCGGGTTTAGCGGTGATTATTTATCAATAAAAGGAAATAACTTTGCTTTTAGCGGCAATGATAAACATGGTTTCTCATTTAGCAGTAAGACTGTTTCATTTGAGAATATAGTATTTAGCAGTTTTAATGCTCATTGGGGTGGAGCTATATTTGCTGACAACGGTTCAAATATATCGTTTAGCGGAAACAAGATTGAATTTTCAAGCAATTTTGCAACGGCAAGCGATGATGATTCGGCTGGCGCAATCTTTGTAGGTAATACAAATGGCGAATGGACTACAATAGGCTTCAATGTAAATGCTGATTTTATCGGCAATATAGCTACAGCAAACGGCGGGGCTAGACCGCGCTAGGAGGCTTCTTCAATTACATTTAGCGGCTTAGGCAAAACTGTGAATTTTATAAGCAATCCGGGCAAAGCAGGAAATGGAAATTTTAGCGGCGGCGGAGCAATCTTTACAATAGGCTCAGGCGGCAGACAGGCTTTTATCGGGTTTAATGATGTAAATGTCAATTTTATAAACAATCTTTCTAATAATGACGGCGGAGCAATTTTTGCAAATGGGTCTTCAAATATAAATTTTAATAATACAGATGTGTCTTTTACTTCAAATAGTGCTGTGAATTCCGGCGGAGCTATATATATCAATGCAGGTTCTGTAATTTCTATAAGCGGCTCGGGCAAGTTTATCGGCAATAGCGCATATAGGGGCGGAGCATTTTTTATTGATAATTCAAATCTAAATCTCATTGCAAATAAAGGAGATTTTGTATTTGAAGATAATAGTGCTAAAAGCGGTAAAGATATTTATATGAATGGGTTTTCTAATGTAAATTTAGATGCTCAAAATAATAATATAATAATGAAAGGCGGCATAGCGGGCGATGCTCAATCTAACATAGTAAAGACAGGCTCAGGACAATGGATTTTGTCAGGTAGTAATGATTACAAAGGCTCTATAAGCATAGAAAATGGAGATTTTGTTTTAAAGAATATATCAAATACAAAATTTGGTTCCATAACAATTGCACAAGGAGCAAAGTTCTCTATAGCGGAGTCTGCCTCTACTATATACGTTGATAAATTGGCAATAAATGGAATTTATGAAATAGGGTTGAGGCTTGAAAATAATACTATAAAAGCTGATATCACAAGCGCAACTGATACTATAGATATAGGAGTAAACAGTGAATTGAGAGGCGTATCAAATGTATTATCAGCTCTTTCTTATGCTCAGCTGCAAACGGGTTTGGGGTATATTCCTCTTTTATATGCTCAAAACGGCATAAACGGAATATTTGGCAATACCAATAGTGGAAGAATATATTTGGGCAAAGGATTCGGTTATAATTTTGATTATCAAGACAATGCTCTATATGTAATAATCTCAAGCGGAAGCTCTCCAAACATAATCATTCCGGGAATTGATGATGAGAGCCGCCAAGTTATAGAGTCTTTAAACAATTTAGGCGCAGATACGCCTTATGATAGCGACCTTCTTGATATCAAAGATTATCTATACGGCTTGCAATTATTGGGGTCGGATATTCCCGTTGAATTCGTGCAAAATTTAGGCGGCAAGTTTATGGCTAATGTCTTGCCTTTATCTTTAATCAATAAAGACTATAATAGCAGGATATATTCAAAAATCAATGAATCTAAAGAAGTCAGCAAATATATAGCAAAAAGCATTTGGGTGCAAGGCGGCGCGGCGGGATTGGAATATAATAAATCAGCCGGAGCGAAATTTAACAATGATTCTTTCGGAGTTCAAGCTGGTTTTAATTTTCTTACTTCAACGGATTTTATAGTAGGCGCATATATTGGTTATGATTCCAATAAGGTAACTCAAAGCGAAAACAAAGCCGATATACAAGATATTCAACTGGGAATTTATGGCGGATATTTTGACTCTTGGTTTAATGTAAGATGGAATTTTACCGGGGCTCAGCAATACTTTAAAACAGACAGAGTTGTTAGTTGGAATTCTCAACAAAGAAATCCTCAGGCTAATTTTGACGCTTACAATATAAGCG
>JAISKX010000138.1 GCA_031260765.1 Endomicrobium sp.
AAGGCGAGATCAATGTGGTTGATAAATTACTCAAAGACAAAGAAAAAGAGATCAAAGACCAAGCCGGCAAAGAAGCCGGCAAAGCCATCAACTCCGCCCTAAAAAGCTTATTCAAATAACTCCAAAGGTGATGATCGCGCCGTAGCTTTAGCGAAGTCGGACAAGCTTTGTTGCCTATCCTCTTGCGGGGGAAGAGACAGGTAGATATAAAACAAAAAAAGAGCCTAAAAACTGTTTAAGTTTTTAGGCTCTTTTTTTATTGCTTATTGCTAATGGGGGCGCTTATTTCTTTTTGTTTTGTGTTTTCTTTTGATTCCTTATGGAGTTTAAAGACTTTTGTCCTTCCGGACTTAAGAAAAAATCAACTTTCTTATTCACATATCCGTTTTTATTTGTCTCAATTTCTTTTATCTGCGTTTGAACTTTGTTGACCAATTCTTTTTTATGGACTGCTTCTTTGTCTGTCCTTGCTGAGACCAAATTTACTATATCCGCTCTTATAGCGGCTTTATCTTGACTTGCGGCTTTATTGTATTTGCCTGCGAGGGCTTTAATCTCTCTTTTATAATTATTGTATTCTTTTCTCATTTCAGACAGCTGCGCTTTATCGTATTTGAAACTAAAAGTGTCGGCTTCAAAATTCCCTATTGCTCCGGCTATCGCGCTCATTAAGAACAACATACAGACTGCCGCTGATATTGTTTTTTTCATACTGTTCTCCTTTTTTTGTTTTGATTTACATAAAGCTTTATGTTTTTTACCGGTTTTTATTGTTGAACGGTGATATTTATCCGTCTAATCATCGTATTGTTGCGCCCTTGCTGCTGATACTGATTGATAAAGAACTGCGCTCTTTCTGCAATATAATTAGTTTTATTAGATTCAACATCCTTTAATTTCTTTTCTACTTGACTAATTCTTTCCATCTGCATTTTTAGAAAATCTTTATTGGCTTTTATCTCTTTTTCAGTTTGAACGGCAATCAAAGCTTTTATTTCCTCTAATGCCTTTCCTTTATCATCTTGAGAAGCATCATTGTGCTTCGCAAGCAAATCCAACAGATTCTTTTGAAATAACAATTGTTCTTTTCTTATCTCTTGTAACATCATTCGCTCGTTTTTTATTTCACCTGATGGATTATTGCTAAAAGAAACATCTGCAAAAGATATATTAGCGAAGATTAAGATATTGAAAAGAAATAAAATGATTTTTTTATTCATATTTTCTCCTAATAGAATCTATAACATATTTATAGATTCTAAATTACTGATATTTGACGCCATACCCGACATTTCCTCATAACTCACAGGCAATACATTATAAGCCGTTGAGTATTCAAGAGTCGTTTGGGTGTTTTTAAATACAGCCGCAACTCCGATAAGCAAGCAAGCCGCCGCGGCAAGAACGGTTTTGTATATCTTGGGCTGAGACCAAAACCGTTTTTTTCTTGTAGTCTTATTGAAGATATTCTCTATCACTATCTGAGGAGCGCTATATTCCATTTTCGCGCTTTGAATATCTTCAAAGGTTTCTAAAGCTTGTCTGCATTCAGGGCAAGACAAAAGATGTTTTTCGAATTCTGCCATCTCTTGCTCGTCCATCTCTTTGTAGAGATATAAAGGCAATCTATCGCACACATTCTTCATTATACACCTCCGGTTCTTTTTCAGATATTATTTTTCTTAATTTCTTCAACGACCTATTGAATTTTGATAAAAGAGTCCCTATTGGTTTATTTTGCATTTCGGAAATCTCTTTAAATGTTAAAGAGTCTTTTAAATAAATCAATTCCCTTTCTTCAATAGATAGGTCGCTTATCGCTTTTCTCAACATTTCTTTTCTGTCATTTGTGATGATTACTTCAAGAGGCTGCGGGGCTTTGTCAGACACTGTATCTAAAATAGACATTTCATCTTCCTCCCGGCTTTCTAAGGGCAAAGCCCTTCTTGTTTTATTCCTTCTAAAAAAATCCATTGTGAGATTTTTTGCTATTATAAAAAGCCAATGTTTCAATTTATTTTCTTCGCTATAATTTCTTAATTTTCTAAATATTCTGATAAAAACATCTTGAAGTATGTCGTTTGCGGCTTCAGGGTCTTTTACTAATGAAATAATATAAGTATAAAGTTGAGCTTGATAGCGCAATACTATTTCTTCAAAAGCCTTATTATCGCCTTCTTTAAACATCAAAACTAATTCTGAGTCTTCGAGATTTTTCATCATAATAGCGTCCTAACGCTTTGTATTCATTATTTATTGCATGTTTTTGGGATTTTGGCTATTTTAGCCTTGAAATTGAGAGATTTTCGGTTTGAAATGAGTAAAATTCAATATTTGCCTCTTTAAAAAGCTCTTCATAAGACTTATCGGGATAAACTTCGCTCATTATGACTTTTATAATGCCGGAATTGGCAATCATTTTGGCGCATAATATACAGGGGGAATGCGTGCAGTATAGAGTAGCGCCTTTTATGTTGATGCCGTGATAACCGCCTTGAATGATTGCATTTTGTTCAGCATGAATGGCTCTGCAAATCTCATGTTTTTGCCCTGAGGGGATATTTAGCTGATTTCTCAAACAGCCTAATGTCAAACAATCCTTAACGCCTGCCGCCGCGCCATTATAGCCTGTGGTTAAAATCCTCTTATCTCTTACAATAACGGCTCCTACATGATGTCTTAGGCAAGTTGACCTTTCGGCAACAAGCCATGCCAATTTCATAAAATATTCGTCCCAAGAAGGGCGAATTACGGCTAAATTCTCTTTATTTTGCTTTTCATTGTTATTCATAATGCTTGTATTATAGCATAAATCAGAAACCCCCCTTAACGGCAAGGTGCGGCAGAGCCGCGATACACACGGCGGGTGGGCTGAAAGTTTTCCGCGATGGGATGGTCGCTTTGCCTTTTGGCGTCTTTTGACACAATTTGCCTGCTGATGTACGCGCAGCTACACGGCGCAGTCAAATTCTGCCAAAATACGCTCAAAATGCTTCGCGGAAGTGCGATATTTATTAGAACCCTACCCATACGAAAAAGCAGGGGGAGGTAGGTCACGCCGTAGCATAGCGAAGGCGGAACGGGTGAGGGTGGATGCGAAGCGGTCGTTGCCGTTTCTTTGGCTATTATCCAACAAATAAGAAACAAAAACGCTGAAAATATAAACTATAAAACTTTCTCTAATGTCTTAAATACTTTGGGATATAGGATAAGTATAGAAAAGATATAGCGGGTATTATGAAGTAAAATCCCCCTATCGCTTTATGGCGATAGGGGGATTTTTGTTTTTTATGTTGATTTTTCAATATGTTTTCTGTTTTTTCTAAAAAATCAGTTTATTTTGTTCCTTGCTGATAGCAACTGCCAGTTTCTAAATGCGGGATGCCTCATAGTGTGAACTTATAGCCTATACTCAAACTGCGTCTGACAATCATCAATAAACAGTCAACCGTTTGATGTCATTGTTTTCCCGCCGATTTGTTGAAAGTGATATGTTTCTCCTTCAATGAAATTTTCCCCACCTGATACCCAAACCCGGCGGTTTCCTTTTTGTATGTCAAAAAGGAGTGGTCAATCTCAAATCCGAGAATGTCCTTGATCTCTTCAAAAGTTAATCGGAATGTATCGCGTCCGTCCATTTGAAGATGTTTCCACAACGGTTCATATTTGCTCATAGTCCCGATCCCTTCATTTATTTTTTTTCAAGCACAAAACCATGCTCCGTAAGTTTTTCTTTATAATATATATCTGTAATAGAGCTGGCGCTTACAACATATTGCATATTACCTCCATGCTCTATATGTGTTTGATTGGCGGGATAGTAGCAAAAAAGCGGATAAGAAACAAATTACGGCAACTGCCGCCCTGCGATAAACCCCTCACCCTGCCCTTTGTAGAGAGAGGTCTTTTATTGTCGTTTTGCGCTCTTTGCGGTTTAACCCTTGCGCTCTTTGCGAGAAGCCGTTTGTGCCGTTGCAGTTATCTGCCCTCCCTTGCGGGGAAAGGGGGGTGGCGCAGAGCGTAAATCGCAAAGCTTCGTAGGGCGAGGTTTTTTAATTGTCGTTTTGCGCTCTTTGCGGTTTGATGGGGAATGTCTTTGCGGCTTTG
>JAISKX010000104.1 GCA_031260765.1 Endomicrobium sp.
TAAACCTCAAGAAAACTTTTAACAAATGCCTTTATTATAGAGAGAAAATAGAAGTCTTAAAAAACTCCCGCAACAAAAAGAACGCGGCGCAGATAAAAGATAATATTGATTTGACAGAGCTTGCTTACAATAAATCCGTTTTAGATTTATTAAATATCATAGGGCTTGAATTAAATACTTTAATCGCTATAGAAGGCGATTTTTCAGCCAAAATAAAAGAAATATCTTTAAATCAATGTTTGCTTTTTGCATATCAATTTAGACCTGAAATTCAGACCACTCAATATCAAGAATCAATTGACGAACTCGGAGTAAGCCTTTTATCTATGCACAAATATCCTATTGTTACGCTTGGAGCCGCTCAGGAGTGGGCGGGCAATGATATTATAAATGATAAGAATAATTGGTATATTTTCTTATCCGTTGACTTGCCTGTTTTTGACGGCGGCGGAACTATATCAAGAGTTTCACAAGGCAGAATTACGGCGAGGCAGTCCGCTTTGACGAGGGCTAAGGCTGAAAGCAATATAAGGCTTGCCGTCAATAAGGCTTATATTGAATATGATTTTTGGAAACAAAAAGCTTTTGAAAACAATTTGCTCGGCAAAACAGAAGGATATAGCGACGCAGATTT
Organism: Endomicrobium sp.; assembly: GCA_031260765.1. Classification (GTDB taxonomy): domain Bacteria; phylum Elusimicrobiota; class Endomicrobiia; order Endomicrobiales; family Endomicrobiaceae; genus Parendomicrobium. The sequence goes on from JAISKX010000104.1 coordinate 635, forward strand.
AGAAATAATAAAAAATCTAAACGACGCTTATTTTGACTTGGAATTCGCCGCTGGAGTCCAACTTGATAATCATTAAACGTTGTCTTATCATATCTTTATTCCTATGCTTCTCTCCCCTAATTTCCTTCGGACAAACTCATCTTGATTTTAATGAAGACCAATTTTTAGTTGATATTTTATGGGATAAGTTCACTAATCTTTCCGCCCAGGACCGTCCGTCTATCGCTTTGGTATTGGGCGGCGGCGGCGCGAGGGGTTTTGCTCATGTAGGTGTTCTTGAGATAATGGAAAGTGAGGGAGTCCCTATTGATTTAGTAGTCGGCACGAGCATGGGCTCTATAGTCGGCGCTTTGTATTGTTCGGGTATGTCTATGGCTAATGTCAGAAAATTATCGGAAAATATCAAATGGGGGGAAATATCCAATCTCAATATTCCGTCGCTTTTTACGATGTTAGTCAACGAAGACCTTCTTTCAAATGAGGATTTAGAAAAATTATTAAACAAGAATATAGGCAATCTCAATTTCAGCGATTTAAAAATTACTCTTATATGTATTGCTACTGATTTGAATACAGGAGAAAGAATTTTGCTTAGAGAAGGCAGCGTTGCCTTTGCGGCGCGGGCGAGCGCGACTATTCCCGGCGTTTTTAAACCAGCCGCATATAATCAAAGATATTTGGTCGATGGAGGACTATATGAAAATATCCCGGTTGATGTAGCCAGAATTTTTAATCCGGACATAGTGATTGCAATATCTGTCGCGGCGGATATATCCAAAAATTCTACAAGCAATGTTTTTAACTCTTTGATGCAGGCGATATATATTCAAGGCAAAGTTTTCGACGGAGAAAATATTTCAAAGTCCGATATAGTTATAAGTCCGTCTGTGGGAGATGTGTCAGCGACGGAATTAAATAGATCTGCCGAAGTAATACGAAAAGGCTTTGTCGCCGGACGGCAATCAATAGAAAATGTCAAAATGGTTCTAATCAATAAAACAAAAGGAAAAAAACTCTTTGAATAAAATAATCCTATCGCTGATTTTAATTTTTTTTGCTTTCTCTCAAATCTCAAACGCCGCAGATTTGTCTGAGATGAGCGATGAACAATTGTCCTCGTCAATAGACGAGTCTTTATCTCAAAAGAGAAACAAAGACAATATAAAAAAACTTGAAGACTTTGCCGAGTCCCTTCTTCAAAACAAAAAATATGATTATGCTCGTAGAATTTATTTTGATTTATTAAAAGAAGACCCCTCTAAAAAGAAAACCTTCCTATATAATGTCAAATTGGGCGATTCTTATATTGAAGAAAAAAATTATGCGCAAGGCTTATTGTATTATGAAGAGGCGCATAATATCTATGACGACAATTTGGATATTCAATTAAAAATCGGTTCTGTGTTATTCGGCAATGCTTTATATAATAATGCAAAGCTTGTATTTTTAAGCGCCTTAAAGATTGACAAAAAATCAAACGAAGCAAAAGAAAAATTGGGGGAAATAAGTTTTATCCTCGGAGAATATGACGATGCGCTAAAATATTATGAAAGCATAGATTCAAAAAATTACAATGAAAATATGGTAATAAATATGCTGCATTCTTATCACAGATTAAATCAGAAACAAAAAGCTGAAAATTTTGGAGAAACTTATTTGCTTGTCTATGACGATTTCACAGCTCATTTTCTTATGGGCAAATTGTATTTTGACGGCAAAAATTATAGAGAAGCAAAAAAACATTTTTTGCATTCAATAGAAAAAGATGTCCGCAATTTTTCAGCATATTTATATCTTGCCGATATAGCGATGAATTATGAAAACAATACGGACGAGACCAAGCTATTTCTTGATAAAGCTGCTTCTATAGATTCTTCCCATGCTTCTCTTGATATTATGTATTCTATGCTCTATAACAAAACGGGCAATATTAAAGAGGCAAAAAAATACGCCCAAAGCGCAAATAAAAAAGCCAAAACCGCTTTTTCCAAACAGGAATCTCAGAAACTATTAGAGTATCTAAATTCAAAATCCCCTCTGCCTATTAGTAAGGCAAGAACAAGGCGTTGAATTTGACAGAAAAACTTTTTGAAGCGCTCAATCATAAAAAATATAAGGAAAATTT
>JAISKX010000180.1 GCA_031260765.1 Endomicrobium sp.
CTTTTGGCGGCTTATTTATCGCAAATCAAGGAAAGAATTGGGTTTAATAGCGAATCTTTAAGATTTTTGCTCACAAAAACCGCCCAAAAAAACGGCGTTCCATCCCTTTTTAACAATAATAGATTGTCTATAGCGGCTGGATTTGAAAATATAAAAAACGATTATACAGACATCATTAAAATACCAAAGGCTAATATGGAAAGCGTCCAAACTTGGCTGCCTCAACAAGGACTAAATCCTCAAAAGACAGTAGTTTTTTCCACAGGGGCAAGCAAAAGAAGGAAAGATAAATGCCTACCCAACAAAATTTGGGCTGAAATTATAGATGAAATGAGCAGTTTCGATTTATCTTGTATTTTATCAGGCGCGCCTTTTGAAAAGGATGATATGCAGGTTTTGGCTGATTTGTGCATACAAAAGCCCAAAATTTTTAGCGCGACCCAAGGGATTTTAGACAGCGCGGCTCTTTTAAAGATGAGCCGCTTATTTATAGGTATAGATTCAGGCGCTATGCATCTTGCGGCGGCTGTCGGGACAAAATGTCTGGGCATTTTCGCCAAAACCGACCCTTTGCAAGTTGGTCCCATGCCTTTGGACAAACATATAATAGTCCAAAAAGCAAATATGTCCGATTTTACAGCCAAAAACATTGTTGCATCGGCTGTTTTGGACTTCAAAAGAGATTTTTATTTGTCTTATGCCGATAAATAATGTAAAATCCGCACGAAATTCAGGTAATTTTATTAGGAGGCACAAGCATAATGAGCAAATTGAAGAATAGTAATGCGTATAGATTGTATGAGTTTATCCAACCTTTTTTAACTTATAACATACCTTTAGAAACAGAACTCCCAGAAAACAAAGTCTTAGTCTTAGCCCCTCATCAATGCGATGAGGCTATCGGCTGCGCAGGCGCTCTTCTCAATCATTCTAAAAAAGGCGGCGTCATAGAAATTGCATATTGCACAAATGATACGCCGGAGAGAATGAAAGAGGCTGAAAAAGCCGCTTCTTTGATTGGCGCTAAAAAGAATCATTTTCTGCAATTTCCAATAAAAGGGCTTAAAGAAAACAAAGAATTTTGCGAAAGCCTTATAAGATTATTTGACAGAGTTCAGCCGGAAGTGGTTTTTCTTCCTTTTTGGTTTGATAATCATCATGACCATGTGGCTTTGTCAAAAGCGCTTATAAAAATAAGAAAGAAAATAGATTTGGATTTTGTCGTTTATGCTTATTGCGTTTGGTCTCCTCTTATTCCCAATTGCCTTTTTGATATAAGTTCTGTTTGGAAAGAAAAACAAAAAGTCATAGAGTGTTATAAATCCCAAATGAAAACCAAAGACCTTGTTAGAGTAGCCGAAGGCTTAGACCAATATTGGGGAGAGGTAAAAACCTCAGGGATGCAATATGCCGAACCTTTCTTTATGGCTACGGCAAAAAAGTATTTCGCTCTCGGCAGAAAGATTTTTTGATAGTTTTTTGTTGTCATTCGCTAAATAAACAGAGCCCCTTTTTTCTAATTATTTGAAAAAAGGGGTATTTTTTGAGGATATAATGAAGACAAGCGCCTATATAATCGCTAAAAATGTAGAAGAGCATATCAAACCTTGCATAGAGAGTTTGAATTTTGCCGATGAAATCTTGGTGATTGACGATTTCAGTTCGGATAAAACCGCTCAAATAGCGCAAGAGCTTGGCGCAAAAGTAATCAGCCATAATTTTGAGAATTTCGGCTCTCAAAGAAATTTTGCTTTGACGCAAGCTTCTAATGATTGGATTATCTGCCTTGATAGCGATGAGAGAATATCCCCAGAATTAAAACAAGAGATTTTAGAGCAGATAAAAGACATTCCAAAAGCTGATATTTTTCTCGCGCCGCGTAAAACCAAATTTATAAACAAGTGGATAAAACATTCAGGCTGGTATCCAGACTATAGACATCCAATACTTTTTGACAAAACAAAAGCCCGCTATAAAGAGCAGCTTGTCCATGAGGATATAGATTATAAAGGCGGGAAAAAAGCCTATTTTAAAGGGGATATTCTCCATTATTCTTATGACAGTATAAAGCAGTTTATACAAAAGTCAGACCAATACAGTTCTTTGAGCGCCCGTCAAATGTTTGAGCGCGGCAAAAAGTTTAAGCTTTATAATCTCATAATCAATCCTATAAATATGTTTTTAAAAATGTTTATTTTTAAGCGCGGATTTTTGGACGGGCTGACGGGCTTGATTCTTGCTCTTTTGTATTCCTCATTTTATACTTTGATGAAATATATAAAACTTTGGGAAATTCAGGTAAAAAAATGAATAAATTTTTATATCCGCTTTCTTGCTTATACGGAGTTTTATCAAAAGCGGATAAGGCTCTCAAAAAAACTCAAAAACTTTCAAAACCTGTGATAAGCGTGGGCAATCTCACATGGGGCGGCTCCGGCAAAACGCCTATTGTGATAGAGCTTGCAAAATTCATTGTTGCCAATGGAAAAAAGCCCGCAATTTTAACGCGCGGATACGGGCGCCAAAGCAAAGAGCCTATACTTTTGCAAGACGGCGGCGCAAATATTGCTCTTTCTAAAAGCGGAGACGAGCCTTTGCTGATTGCAAAAAGCGTTCCAGAGGCGGCTGTTATAATAGGCGCTGATAGATATAAAAACGCATTGAAATTTGAAAGCGAAATAAAACCAGACATCTATATTTTAGACGATGGTTTTCAGCATTGGAAAATTTATAGAGATTTAGACATAGTCTGCATAAATGCGGCAAATCCTTTCGGCAATGGTATGTTGATTCCAGCGGGAATTTTGAGGGAAAAACCAAAAGAAGCTTTAAGGAGAGCGGGTCTTGTAATCATCACGAATTGCGATTTTACCCTCAATGGAGATGCGGCTTTGCTTAGAACAATGATTTGGGATTGGACTGCTCAAGAACCTGCAATGACATATTATGGAGATTTTCAATATAAACAATTGAATTTAAAAGACGATATAAATTTGGACGATTTAAAAAAGCAAAAAGCCGTTTTGCTCAGCGGCATAGGTTTTGCGAAAGGTTTTAGAAATTCGGTTGAAAAATCAGGCTTGCAAATAGGCGGGACAATTGAACTCTCAGACCACAAATCTTATAGTTTAAAAGAATTAAAAAAAATAATTTCAAATCTCTCAAAAGAAAGCCGATTAGTCATCACAGCAAAAGACGCCGTAAAAATAGAGCAAATAGCAGATGAAGAATTGAGAGAGAAAATCGCCGTATTGACTGTAAAACCATTATTTTGCGGCGAGAGCATTTATGAAAGAGGTAATCAATTATGGCAAGAAAAAATATTAAAAATCCTTGCGTCTTCTTAGATAGAGACGGCACGGTGATATATAATCAAAATTATTTGAGTTCGCCCGAGCAGGTGAAACTCTATTCTTATTCCGTCAACGCTATAAACAAATTGCATAAAGCGGGGTTTAAAGTTATTGTTATTACAAATCAGTCGGGCATTGCGAGGGGAAAGTTCACTCTAAAAACTCTCTCTTTAATACACAAAAGATTTTTGTCATTATTAAAAGAGGAGGGATCAAAAATAGACGGTTTATATTTCTGCCCTCATATAGATGAAGACAAATGCTCTTGCCGCAAACCCAAAATCGGTATGGTTTTGCAGGCTGCGCGCGAGCATAATATAGATTTAAAAAACTCTTTTGTCGTAGGCGATATTATAAGGGATTATATGACAGGCATAAATATGGGCGGCAAAGGCATTTTGCTTTTAAGCGGACATGGCAAAAAGCAAGTCAAACTTCTCAATAAACAAAAAGCCCAACCCTTTGCAATCTGCCGCAATTTATTGACTGCGGCAAATCTGATAATCAAAAATTCACTCTCCCTTGAGGGGAGAGGGTAAGGGTGAGGGTGGTAAAATGGGAAAAATCAACTCAGCAGAAAAAGTTAAATTGTTTTGCGGCATACTCTCAACAGATGCAGAAATAGATAAAAAGGCATTGTCCGAGCTTGAAAAAAAACTCGGGGGCATTGACTTGAAAAGCGAGATTGTTAATTTTAAATTCAGCGATTATTACAATCCAGAAATGGGCGATAATATAAACCGTTATTGGCTGTCTTTTGAAAAATTGATTTTTGCAGACGAGATTGCCGATATAAAAATTTTCACAAATAACATAGAAGACAGTTTTGCAAAAGACGGCAAAAGGCTAATCAATATAGACCCGGGCTATTTAACGCAAGCGAATGTTATTCTTGCCACAACAAAAAATTTCAGCCACAGAATATATTTACAAAAAGGCATATATGCCGAAGTGACGACAATCTATAATAAAAAAGAGGGTTTTATAAAACTTCCTTGGTCATATCCCGACTATATGTCTA
>JAISKX010000042.1 GCA_031260765.1 Endomicrobium sp.
CCCCCCCCCCCCCCAGGAGCGGGCTGTAGAAATAAATGCAAAATCCCTTCATTATTAACAATGAATTTGGGATTTTTGAGAACAATGCCGAAAAAATTTGCCGAACTCTGCATAAAATATCGTTATTGTTGTTTTTGATTGATGGGCTTATATAGCAAATAAAATTTGTTTTTGCCAACCCTTGTGTTACTAATAATTTTAAAAAGTTCCCCCTTTAAAATACTCCATACCCCGAAAGTATGGTTCCAAAAAATCTGTATTAAATTGTCTTATATATTCCTTTTATCTATTAGGGCAGACACATGGGTCTGCCCCTACAAAATTTCTCATATTATCTTAATTTCTATGTTCTAACTTCACTGTATAACCTTAATAACGGCATCAACAAAAACTTTTGCTTCCGACATTAACTTATTGACCGTTTCAATATCAGGCGTATATTGCATATCATAATCGCCTTTTTGTCTATATAAAAATGCTTCATCATAAGTCCTATACAGCGTCTTATCAAAAACTTTTTCTTCGTAAATAAATTTTTTATTAAACCAACTCATTAAAGCGGAATGGTTTGAAGTTTGAAAATCAGTGTTGTATGCCAAAGCAGTCACGATATACAAACTAGCATAATAGTGTCTGTTTAGGGCGTTTTCAAGAGCGGAATTTTTTATATTAGTCTCTGCGTCATTTAACGCTTTTTTTGATTTTTCAATGGTTAGTTTTATCAATTCTTCTTTAAGCGGCGGCATAAAATATCCCCTTGTTGACTACTTCATTGTGAAATACATAGTTGCGCTCTAATTCCTCTCTCGTCATAGGGTGTAAATCAAGAGACATTCCATAGTCATAATATTTGTAATCTAACTGGGATGCTATATCCCAAATGATATTTCTTTTTTGCCTATCATTATCTTTGAGCAAAATAACAACATCAATATCGCTGTCCTTATGCGCTGTTCCTTTCGCTTGAGAACCATAGACATATAAACCTTCAAAATCATTGAATGAATTTTGTAGATTTTCTTTTAATTCTTGAACAAGATTATTTATTTGAGCATCCATATACGCCTCATATTTATTATTTTTGGATTCGTATTGATGGGATAATACTAAAAAGTCGGTGAAAAGACAAACGACGAATTTTGTTCGCAAAGCGAATCTATATAAGACTATGGATTATTTGTCTTTTTTGTTTTGCCGTTTTGGGCGGACACATGGGTCTGCCCCTACGATTTTGATTTATAATATGACTGCGGGCAAATGATTATTTGCCCCTACGAATAACGGGGAGACGCGTATATAGCGCGTCTCTACATTATATTTGCTTTTATTATGTCCCTTGCGCCGAGCGGGCGGGCTAAGCTTATGCCTTCTAAGGTGCGGCAGCGGCTTAGGGCTACATATAATTGTCCGGGTGCGAATGCGCCGTATTCCATATCTACTATTATATTGTCAAAGGTTTTGCCTTGGCTTTTGTGTATGGTTACTGCCCAAGAAAGTTTTAAGGGATATTGGGTAAAAGAACCCGCTTTTTCCGTTTCTATCTGCTTTAATTCATCATTCCATTTGTATTTGAAGAGTTTCCACTCATGGGGAAAAACATTCTCAATGCGCCCATTGGCGAATTTCACTTTTATAATAGCTTCTTCATTGTCCATGCCTTGCTCTATATCTTCAACTATGCCTATGCTGCCATTGACCCATCTATCATCTTTATCATTATTTAACATCATAATTTGAGCGCCTTTCTTTATAATAAGTTGAAATTCAGCAGGCATATCCCTTCTGGCTTCATCTATGCCGTCCGCTTTGGCTAAAAATTCAAAAGGCGGCTCTTTGATTTTGGCAAGATATTGCTGATTTATCCAAGACGCTTTTTTATTTGTAGTGGTGAGATATATGGGCATATTGAGACCTAAGAGGTTTTTTGCCACTTTTTTATTGAGCAAATGCAAATCGTCATCATCTACATTGGCATTTCTGACTCTGTTTAATAGGGCTATAAAATTCTCGTCTTGCTGCCTATATATTTTTTTGAGCTCTACAGTATGAAAAAGGCATTCATTTAAAACAAAAGCGCTCAAAAAGTATGGACTTGGATAATATGAGTTGAAAATATGCTCCTCTTCCCTTTTGACCACAGGCGGCAATTGCTCCAAATCCCCAATAAAAACCAATTGAACCCCGCCGAAAGGAGTGTGATAAGCCTCTCTATTGAGGCGCAAAAAGCGGTCTATACAATCCAACAAATCGCAGCGAAGCATAGAGGCTTCATCTATAATAATAGTTTCAACCTTTTTATAAATGGAATCGTCTTTAAGTTTTTTCTTTTTGATTTTAGAAAGGGTGATGTCTGGTTTGAACCTGAAAAAAGAATGGATAGTTTCCCCGCCCGCATTGAGCGCCGCCACGCCGGTAGGCGCCAAAACAACAGTTTTCTTTTGCGCGCGGGTGATATAATGCTGTAAAAAGGTGGTTTTGCCCGTCCCCGCATTACCCGTAACAAACACGCAATCGTCAGTTTGAGAAATCAAAGCCAAAGCTTCTTTAAATTCATTGTTTATTTCTATTGCCATAATATAAATCCTGTTTTCCTATTGGTCTGTCCTCATCTGTCATCGCGGGCTTGACCCGCAAGCGACGACAAACGGAGGTTTTTATCTTCTTGTTATGAAAGATTTGGAGCGAGTTGATGTTTTGTCTTCGGATTTCATTAGGACGGCTGTGTCGTCTGAATTTATGCCGTCTAATACTTCCGTGAACTTTCCGTCGCTTATGCC
>JAISKX010000075.1 GCA_031260765.1 Endomicrobium sp.
TATCGCGCCAAGCGTAGAGCATAAAAGCGATTTTCCAAAACGGCGCGGACGAGATAGAAATTCCGGTCCAGCCGCTTTTGTTATAAGGTCATAAATTCTTTCGGTTTTATCAACATATAAAAATCCATCTTCGCGCAATTTTATAAAATCTTGTATTCCTATTGGAAACTTCATCTCTTAACCTCCTTATTATATTGCACAAAATCTACTATATTCTTGAAGAAAGCGCTTTGCCTGTTAGCGTCGGACAATATCTTTTAATTTTCACAATATCCACAATAATCCACTCCCTCTATAAAAGCCCATGTATTGACTTTTGTTGTTTTCGCTCTTTTAAATATAACATTGACTATACTCTCACGCAAAAAAGGCGGAAAAATATTATCCAAAATATAATGTATTTTTAAAGTGGGTTCGCGTCTTAATCCCATAATGATACTCCTCTATTTTTATTTTATTGATTGCCCGCAAATATCGCTGATTATATATCTTGGTCTTGCTTTGACTTCATTAAAAATTTGATTTATATAAATAGCCAATAAAGTTAAAGACAAAAGAATTGCCGTCCCAACGACGCAAATGAGCAAAATGACTGTTGGAAAACCAGAAGCAGATGACTTTGTAATATATCGCACAATTACCTCTATACCCATAATGACTGATAAACAAAAGAAACAAAAAGTCATTATTAAAATAAATATAAGCGGTTTTGCTGTGTATGAAGTTAAAGAGCCGACAGCCAAATTGATTTTTTTGGCAAAAGACCATTTGCTGAGATTTTCTTTTCTGTCATTGGGCGTAAAATGTATTATTCTTCTATTAAACCCCACCCATTTTGATATGCCTCTAAAAAACACTTCTTTTTCAATCAATTTATTCATTGCATTGATTGCGGCTCTATCAAAAAGTTTAAAATCACTTGCATTTTTTAAATCAATGCCTGTCAATTTATGAAACATTACATAATAAAATTTCGCAAAACATCGGTTTAAAAAAGACTCTTTTTGCCTTTGCTCTTTAACGCATTCAATGATATTTGTTTCGCCTTGAGCCCACATCTCATACATTTGAGGAATCAATTCTATAGGATGCTGCAAATCACTATCAATAGTTATTACGGTTTCGCCATTTGCGTTTTCTATACCTGCTATCAAAGCGCATTCTTTGCCGAAATTACGGCTAAACCTTATTCCTCTTATTTTGTTTTCTCTATCGCTAAGCGCATTTATATATTTCCAAGTATCATCAGTTGACCCATCGTCAACAAGCAATATCTCATAGGATATTCCCATAGTGGCGACAATTTTTGAAATCGCTTCAACAAAAGTATTTACAAGACTGCCTTCATTATATATTGGGCTAACTATTGAAAGTTTCATACTTACCTCTTAAAGACCATTTTTTTTAATAAACTGTTTAATATTATCTAATTCGCGTTCGTTTAAAATTATTATTACAATGCCCATGTCATCTTTTATGCCATCTTTTACAAATATTGAATTTTTAGACGGCCAAACTTGCGCATTGTCAATCTCTTCTCTCATATACTTGACTAATTCTAATGCGGATGCATATCTTCTATCAACAGCATCAATTGCTTTTTGAGAGAAAGTCCCAGGAATCTTTTTTATAAGAGACCGATATAATGTACCGGAGATTCCAAATGAATTTCCAAATTTGAACTCTGGAAAGAAAACTATCCATGCCCTGTTATAACCCCCTTGCAACAGACTAGAGCTTCCTATTTTCTCATTTGTTTTTTCGTAATAATATGGTCTATATGATGGAAAGCTGCCAATGGTAATTATTTCATATCGCTTATTGTTTGAAAATTTGGGATTTTCTTCTATTCTCATCATAATTCTGTTCAACAACATTTTTTCCGCTTCAAAACCAAATTTCCATATTTTTAAAGCCAAGGCATCTTGAATTAAACATATATTTATTAAAACCAAACAAACAATAACCATTAGATTTTTCGGCAAATGAAACCTCTGTATAAAAATCAAAGCAATTGGAAAAATATGCAAAAAAGCATCCCCAAAAAATAAAGTATGCGCTGATGTAAGGGGGATGAGAGATTTAGCAATAAATGCCGCCGATTTTGAAAGTATGATGAGCATAATAGTCAAAAAACAAAAAGCCAACGCTTTGGTAATTTTTTGACATATAAGCATTTTAGCAGACTGTTTAGAGCGAGCATCAATGAATATATTTAAAATAGATATCGCCGCCGCGCAGCAAAAAACAATTACAAATAACTTAATCAAATATGTAGGAAAAAATGGAAAATTATAATAACTAAATGTTGCAAAAGCGGTATCAATAACTTTAATCGCATGCGGAATAAAATCCTTTAAAGCAATTGTATCAGTATGATACGAGAACTGCAGCCACCCCATATATGAGAGCCAAACATGAATGATTTTTAGACACGCTCCGCTCATCCCCGCAGTTATTGCAGTCCACTTATGCCTATTTAAAATACTTTTTAATCCGTTAAACAAACCGTCCCATTCTAAAAATATATCAATAATAATCCTTCCTATAAAGACAATAGCCATTGTATTTATAACAGAAGGATATGCTCCAAGGGCAAGTATAAATAACATAAGCGCTATTATTATGAAAGAGATTTTTTTTATTCTTTGTTGTTCTGATGATACTTTTCCGCAAAGAATAAAGGCGATTATTATCAACAATATAGTTGAAATGACTCCTATTATTGAGCTGTTATACCACATATTGGCTAACAAATAGGGTTGTATCGCCAATAGCAATCCAATAGCAGAAAATGCAAAAAGATTTTTAGGAACCTTCCAATAAATACATAAAAAAATAGCCGATAAAGATA
>JAISKX010000137.1 GCA_031260765.1 Endomicrobium sp.
CTGCGGTTAGCGAAATTCTTTCCGATAAATACCATATTGATAAACCAGAAGTTGTTATTAGTTCGCAAATGAAATCGCAACATGATACAAATGATGAGCAAAAACAAAAGGAGCAAAAAGAAGAAGTTGTGATTGCTATTGAGGCTCAAGAGCCGCAATTTACATTTGACCAAATTATATTATCTCCTGCTGTTTTAGAAGAACTTAATTATTCAATACATTTTGAAAAAGTCAGAGACAAGGTTTATAAAGAATGGGGATTATTAAAAATAGAGCCATCGCCTAAACTTGCTCTTAACTTTCACGGAGACAGCGGAACAGGTAAAACGATGGCGGCGCATGCTATTGCCAATGCGATGGGCAAAAAAATTATTCTTGCGAGTTATGCTGAAATAGAGAGTAAATATCATGGAGATGGACCTAAAAATGTAAAAAAATTGTTTCAATTGGCTGAGGAGCAAAATGCCTTGCTGTTTATTGATGAAGCCGACAGCCTTCTTTCAAGGAGGCTTACCAATGTAACACAAGGAAGCGAACAGGCTATAAATTCAATGCGAAGCCAACTGCTTATTCAAATTGAACAATTTTCAGGCACGGTCGTTTTCGCTACCAATTTAGCAAGCAATTATGACAGCGCCTTTGTTACGAGGATAAGAAGCGTTCATTTTGAAAAACCTGATTTAGAGATGCGTAAAAAGTTATGGAACACAATGCTTTTACCTACATTGCCGCTTGATAAAGACATTGATATTAATCGGTTATCCTCGATTGATGATATATGCGGACGAGATGTAAAAAATGCAATTGTAAAAGCGGCTGTTAAAACTGCAATTGATGGAGAAACTTCTATTTCTCATAAAAGTATAGAAAATGCTATTAAATCTATTATTGAATCCAATAGTAAAGTTTCTAAAAATCTCTCAAAATCCGATGAAAAAAGAATTGTCAAAAAAATTAAAACAAAATTGCATAAATCTAAAAATGTGTATAAGAAAAAAAGAAGTAAAAATTAAAAGGGGGGGCATTGTATGCTCACATGGCTTTTGGAAATAGCGGCGGAGGAAGGTATTAGAGCGTGGTGGAGAAAAAGAAAAATAAGAATTGAGAAAGAAAAGCGAAGAAAACGCAGGAACAAAATTATTTTATGTTTAGTATTAGTAATAGTTGTGTTATTATGTGTTATTGGCAGCATACACTGTTCGCGTACAAAAGCAGATATTGGAATAGAAGAAACTAATCAAATTGTAATTGAACAAACAGCCGTCAAATAAACAATACAGATTGAGAGCGTAAAGGATATAAAAATGAAGAATAAAAAAAGTAGCAAGTTGATACAAAAGAAAATGAAGGAAGGAGAAAATAGAACGCCGCGAGTGGTTGCCAATCTTCGCAGAAATATATTTCCAATTTTATCATTTGCATTGTCAGTAGTTATAGGCATTGTGTCAGTGCGCTTTGTTGGCATTGGTTTTAGTATTGCTATTGGGGTTGGCAGTTTTATTATTTGTTTTAAAATATCAATGTATATTAAAGTATCGATTGTTGGAAAAATTTAAAAAATTGCAAAAGAAGCATTTGAGAGCGAAAATTGGACGAAAGCAATAGAGGCTTATACCAAAGTAATAGAACTTGATAATCATAATTCCGAGAATTTTAAATATTGCGGTTGGGCTTATTTTAAGATTAAAAAAAATGATAAAGCATTTGAAAATTTAGATAAAGCAATTTATTACAATCAGAACGATGCAGATGCTTTTTCCCGTAGAGGAATGATGTATGCAAAAATTCATAAGAAAGACAAAGCCATCAATGATTTAGATAGCGCCATTGCTCTTAACCCCGATAATGTTGCCGAAATTATCGCAATAAGGGAGAATATGAAAAAAGGGTTTTTCAAAAAAGTTGCTGAATTCTTTGAAGATTCAGATGTGAAAGATTTTTGTAAATTCGTAGCCACTAATGGCTCGCAATTCCTTCTTAAAAAAGTATTGGGAATAGGATGATTTTATAAGAAATGTAAAAATTTGATTAAATGCACAAAACAAGAGGGAATATGCCGCAAAAATTAAATTCAAAAAAATTAATTTTTCTTGACATTGATTTTAACAGATTGAATTACAAAGATGTAATTACAAAAGCAATAGATATTTTTGCAAAGCAAAACAAGAACACCAAATTGCTTAAAATCAAATGTTTTTTTCTGCGTCTTGCCGCCAAATTTGGTCTGCCATTTATCAATCTTGCAAAAAACCGTATCAGCAATATATTGACAAAGAATGGATATCCCTTAACAATTGATAATATTGTCCTAAAAGATAAGGCTATAAACATTGCTATCTCGGATATTGATTATGCCGCCATTGTTAAAAAAATACCGATTATTTCAACTGCTGTTAAGAAAATGCCGATTATTTCGGATTTGCAATCATCTCTTGGCGATTCTTTAGTGGAAAATCTTTTAAAAAATTTTGCGCAACCTGCGCTTGATAAATTAGAACCTTATAGAGAACCAATTATTGTTAAGCCCATAAATTTCTGTCAAGGAAAATTAGTAGATTTTTTTAACGACAAATTAAAAAATTACGAATTTGACGCCGAGATTTTAGATATAAAGGCAAACATTAAATAAAAACGCTCACAATATAAATACAATTGATTTTTCCATAAGATTTGTAAAAGAAATTATTCATTTATCATCTCCAAAAATCATTATTTGCGAAAGCAAGAAGTTTTAAAAAAAACGACAACTACCACTCCGTGTTCCGCCCTCACCCGTTCCGCCTTCGCTATGCTACGGCGTGACCGACCTCTCCCTGCTTCGTTATGGAGAGGTTTTTGTGTTCGCTTTGCGAACCTTTATTAAGAGTATGGACTATTTGTCCGAGCCTTTGCATTAGATTTGATTTTTGGGGATTTGCGAAGATAGCCATTGGGAAAATGCGTCGGCGA
>JAISKX010000146.1 GCA_031260765.1 Endomicrobium sp.
TTTAACGACCGCACTGCGATTTGCGCTTTGCGAAACCACCCCGTCAGGCTCTGCCTGCCACCCCTCCGTAGAGGGGAATTACTGCAGCTGCTTTTATATTGTATCCGCTGTTTGAAATTATTTTTACTTTTGCAAAAGAGCCTATGGGAATTGGGCTTGGGCTTTTAAAAATTGTGGAGCCGTCTATCTCTGGAGACTGAAAATCTGAACGAGCCGCGATTGTCCAATTATTATCTTTTTGACGGCAATTTTCTGTAATCACTTCTATTTCTTTACCTTTTAAATTTTCTATTTTTGTTTTGAAAATATCGTATTGAGCATTTTCTATCAAGACTTTTCTTTCTTGAGCTTCTTTTTGAGCGATATGTCCCGCCAATATTGATGAAAGAGCCTCTTTATTGTCGCTATATTTAAAAACGCCGCCGTATTGAAAATGCCCTTCTTTTATAAAACTTAGCAATTCTTTGACATCTTGTTTTGTCTCTTGAGGGAAACCCGTTATAAAAGAAGTTCTTAAAACAATTTGCGGATAATTTTCGCTAATTTTCTCAATGATTTTCCTTGTGTTTAAAGGACGGCGCATCAAAGATAATATTTTTTTGCTTATATGCTGAACTGGAATATCCATGTATTTGCAGATATTTTCCCGTTCAGATATTACTTTTAATAAATCGTCAGTAATGCTGTTGGGATAAGCGTATAGCAATCTTATTCGGCTAATCTCTTTGATTTTTGAGAGTTTGACAAGAAGTTTATCTAAAACAAAAGCATTGTATAAATCTATGCCGTAACTTGTAGTGTCTTGAGCTATGATTATCAACTCTTTTATACCCGCCGCCGCGAGTTGTTTAGCTTCATTTAACAAAGAGCTTTCGCTTCTGCTTATATATTTTCCTCTCAAATCAGGAATGATGCAAAAAGAACATTTATGATTGCAGCCTTCGGCTATTTTCAAATAAGCATAGGCGAGATTTGAAGACAAAATCCTGCCCTTTGAATAATTTAATCCGCCGGCTTTAAAACTAAACTGACTTATATTTTGTTTTTGTGATTTTATTATGTTTTGAAGTTTATCAAGAGAGCCTGTGCCTATATATCCGTCAATTTGAGGAAATTTTGTAAGCATAGACTCTTTGAGCAATTGAGGAAGACAACCGGAAACAAAGATTTTGAGATTACCGTCTTTTTTTTCTTTTATATCAATCAAATCTCTTATTGTTTTTTCAGACTCTTTTCTGGCGCTGTCTATAAAAGAGCAAGTATGGACTATCGCTATATCGGCTTCTTGCAAATCTGAAACTATTTGAAATCCGCCGTCTTTTAATATGGCGAGAATATATTCCGATTCAACTATATTTTTAGGACAGCCCAAAACAATAATAGCCGCTTTCATGGATTTAAGATTTTCTCAAATTTATGACGCTCACATCTTGTTTAGCGTTTTTAAGAACATCAACTTCAATGCCGTTAAATGTAACTTTGACGCCGCGGGCATATCCGATTATGACTCTAAATGAATTAGAAGCTTCCCAAGACAAGCTTTGTCCTCGGGAAAGAGTTACGCCGTCGGAATATATCTTTTTCCCATCGGCTTCCACGCTTATCCACACTTGGTCGGCATTATTGACTGTGATATTTAGAATTTGCTTTTCAGCATTCCTGCTTGCGGCAACCGCGTCTATGTCAATATCTTTTCTAATATTATCGGGCAATTGCTGGGCTGGAGCAACAGGCTTGGACGCTTGCGGCAAAGAAGCGGCGGCTGTAGAGCGCGCAAGAGATTCTGAAACCGTTTCAACTTTTGGAATAGTTACAGTCTGAGGAAGAGACTGCGGCGGAGTTGGAGTTTTAGGCGAGCTTTGAGAATCATAGGTCTCTATTACTTCATCTTCTTGAACAATAATAGTCCTATTGGAATTTGTGTATAAATAGACGACAAGAATTAAAAGAATAACGATTATTATGCAAAGAATAAGAGCTTTTTTCTCTTTGATTTGTTCTATATATCTGCGAAAAACAGAATTTTTATGAGAATCTTGCGTGTTCTTTTGAGCGGCTTTTTTCAATTCCTCGTTTTTGATTTTCCTTATTTCATAGTCTTTATATATCTCTTCAAAATCCAAACCGAGATATTTAGCATAAGCTTTCATAAAAGACATATAATAAACTCTTGCTACAAAAGCGCTTTCATCGCCCTCTTCTATGGCTACAAGGTATTTTTTTTGGATTTTTATTTCCTCATATACTTGTTCATAACTAAGAGACTTCTTTTCTCTTTCTGATTTTAAAATCTGTCCTATTTCTTTCATTTTTTACCGCCTAATCTAAATTTATTATTTCTACTCCCGAAGGAGGCTTGAAATTGAATATACTATTGCTTGCTATTTGATTTGTTTTATAATTTGAAAAAACCACAGTCATTGTATAACCCGAATTTTTTAAAATCACTTTAACCGGTCTGAATATACTTTTTGAAATATACAGAGCCATTGTCCAATCTTTTTTATTTGGGGACAATTCTAAAACATAATTTTGGGAATCCTCGCTAACATATCTGAGCGAATTACTCTTTTGGGAAGTTTGCCAATTACTTGCAAAATCCACCATAGATATCGGAGTAAAATCCGAATTTAACACATCTTTCCAATTATTTATGATTGCTTGAGCATTGGAAGGCGTATAGACAGTTACTTTATTATTGTTTATATAAATTCTTTGTTCCTGAGGAGTTTTTTGAAATATAAAGAACCTTTTTGGCTTAAGAAACTTTAAATTACCGTTAATTTCCTGTTTTTGCAAAGCCGAAGTATATAAAATCTCTTCTTTATAATCAACTTCTAAAGAATTGGTTGATTTTTCACTCTCACGCATAGAATTTAATATGTCTGATAGTTGGGATGAATCGCTTTGAGATGAGATTTGCGATGAAAAACAAAATACAAAAACTGCAAGTAAAATCAATGTTTTTTTCATTTTTAATTCCTTTTTTGGTTTATTTAAAAACTCACATAATTGGAGAAGTTAATCTTGGGCTAAGACGGCATTGACCGCTTCAAAATTTACTGGCCAGTTG
>JAISKX010000246.1 GCA_031260765.1 Endomicrobium sp.
TTGTAACCGACGAAGTTCCAATTGTCGTAAAAAAGAAAAAGAAAGAAGTTTCAGGAACAAAAATAATAAAAGCTGGTAAATAAATATAAAGTTTGTTTTAACAGAAAAAAATAAAAAGGAATAAATAATGGGACACAAAGTTCATCCTAAAAGCGTGAGATTGGGATATACAAGAGATTGGGAATCCAAATGGTTTAATCTCAAAGAAATGCCTGATTTTATTGAAGAAGATAGAAGAGTAAGAATTTATCTTAAAGATAAACTCAAACAAGCTTCTGTATCCAAATTTGTTATAGAAAGAGCTGGGAACTATTTGCGTGTTAATATCTATACAGCCAGACCCGGCATAGTAATCGGCAAAGGCGGGCAGGGCATAGAAAATCTTAAAAAAGAAGTTGAAACCCTCACAGAAAGAAAAGTGTTTGTTAATGTAATGGAAATCAAAAGACCTGAAGTTGACGCTCAACTTGCCGCAGAAAGCATTGCATTTCAATTAGAAAAACAAATCACTTTCAGAAGAGCCATGAAAAAAACCATTGAAAAAGCTATGGCGGCAGGCGCTCAAGGTATAAAAGTCATGGTTTCAGGAAGGATTGGCGGAGCGGAAATTGCAAGAACCGAATGGCTAAAAGAAGGCAGGGTGCCTTTACAGACATTCAGAGCTGATATTGATTATGGTTTTACTGAAGCATATACAACGATGGGTCAAATAGGCGTAAAAGTGTGGATATTTAAACAAGAACTTTTTAAAAAGACGATGAAAGATTTAATTGATGAAGCAAAACTTGTAAATGCGCAGGATGTTGAGCAGACTGCTAATCAGTCTAAAACTGCAGAAAAAAAATAAAAAATTAAAGTTATCAAGGATATTTATTATGTTGATGCCTAAAAGAGTGAAGTATAGAAAGACGCATAGAGGAAGAATGCAGGGCAAGGCTAAAGGCGGGACGAGTTTAGTTTTTGGCAAGTATGGACTTCAAGCTTTGGAGCCTGTCTGGATAAACAGCAATCAAATAGAAGCGGCTCGTATAACTTTGTCAAGGTTTATAAAGAAGGGCGGGAAAGTTTGGATAAGAATATTCCCAGATAAACCTATTACAAAGAAGCCTGCTGAAACAAGAATGGGTAAGGGTAAAGGCGACCCGCAATTTTGGGTTGCAGTAGTTAAGCCGGGCAGAATAATGTTTGAGATGGAAGGCGTTTCTGAAGCTGATGCTAAAAAAGCATTGAGGCTTGCTTCAAACAAATTGCCTATTCATACAAAGGTTTTAATAAGAGCTGATATTTAATTTACATTTATAAAAAGGTTTAAAATGAAAACTAAGACTTGGATTGAAAATAAAGAATTATCAATAGCTGAGCTTGAAGCAAAGTTGAGTTCTATGCAGGATGAGATTTTTAAATTGAAGTTCCGCCATGCGGCGTCTCCTATTAAAAACCCCCTATTGATTAGAACTTTAAGAAGAGATATAGCGAGAATGAAAACTCTTGTTGCTCAAAAGAAAAAAGAATCTAAATAAGGATATACAAAATGCTTGAACGCGGGAAAAGAAAAATTAAAACAGGCGTAGTTGTAAGCGCTAAAAATGATAAGACAAGATTGGTGTCTGTGGAAAGGACATATCGCCATTCTTTGTATGAGCGTGTAGTAAGAATTAAAACAAAATTTGCAGTTCATGATGAAAAGAATGTTTCTAAAATGGGCGATTTAGTTAAGATAATGGAATGCCGACCTTTGTCTAAAACCAAGAGATGGGTTTTGACTGAAGTAATTGATAAAGTGTAAATAAAGGATTAACAAATGATACAAGAAAGAACTATTTTAAATGTGGCGGACAATTCAGGCGCTAAAAAGATTCGCTGTTTTAGGGTTACAAAAGGATTGAAGCGCCGTTATGCAAGTATAGGAGATATAATCCATGCTTCTGTTCAAGATGCAATCCCTTTTGCGAATATCAAAAAAGGCGAAGTTGTAAAAGCTGTTATAGTCAGATGTGTAAAAGAAATCCGCCGTAATGATGGGACATATATTAAGTTTGATGATAATGCCGCTGTTATTATAAATGATGAAGGCGAGCCTAAAGGAACCCGTATTTTTGGTCCAGTGGCAAGAGAATTGAGAGAAAACAACTATTTAAAAATCATTTCTTTAGCGCCGGAAGTTATATAAAGGATAATAAATTTTATGATTATGATTAAGAAAAAAGATAAGGTTTTAATTTTGTCAGGCAAAAACAAAGGCAAAAAAGGCGAAGTTCTTGATGTTTTTCCTGAAAAAGGCAAGTTATTAGTCGCAAAAATCAATTTTGTCAAAAGGCACACAAAACCGACTCAAAAAGATGCAGGCGGCATAAAAGAAAAAGAAGCGCCTATCGCTATAAGTAAAGTTATGCTTGTATGTCCAAAATGCGAACAAGCTTCAAGACCCAAGTTTGATAAATTGTCAGATGGTAAAAAAGTAAGAGTATGCCGTAAATGCGGAGAAATGATAGTATAAAATGAAAAGGAAATTATAATGAATCAACCTCGCTTAAAAAAGTTTTATCAAGAAAATGCAATTGGGGAATTACAAAAGCAATTCAATTTTAAAAATGCTCATCAGGTTCCTCAACTTGAAAAGATAGTAGTAAATATCGGAGTCAGCGAAGCAAAAGACGATATTAAAGTTTTAGACATGGCGGTTTCTGAATTAGCCGCTATTACAGGGCAAAAACCGTTGATGTGCCGCGCAAAACATTCAATTTCAAATTTTAAAATCCGCGAAAATATGCCTATTGGAGCAAAAGTTACTTTGAGAGGCATAAGGATGTATGAGTTTCTTGATAGACTTATAAATACAGCAATTCCCCGTATAAGAGATTTCAGAGGAATAGAGCCTAAGGGTTTTGATGGGAGAGGAAATTTTAATCTTGGGCTTACTGAACAATATATATTTCCGGAGATAAGCGTAGAGAAATCGGATAAAGCAAGAGGAATGAATATAACAATAGTCACTACGGCAAAAAAAGACGAGCATGCCAAAGTGTTGCTTGAAACATTAGGGATGCCTTTTAAAAAGAGCAAATAACAATCAGAGGATATTATTTTTATGGCTACAACTTCAGCAGAAGCAAAAATGCGTAAACCCCAAAAATTCGCAGTTCGTTATAGAAACAGATGCAG
>JAISKX010000021.1 GCA_031260765.1 Endomicrobium sp.
TTAAAACGGGCATTTAAAGAACAGCCTAATATAGAATTAATCAATGATGTTTCCGGCGAACAATTTATTGTCCAAATCCCAAGACCAAAGGCAAATAAATAAAAATCAAGGAGACCACAAATGAACATAGACAATGAAATTATTCAATGGCGCAGGTATTTGCATCAAAATCCGGAGATTAGCGACAATGAATACAATACGGCAAAATTTATAGAAAGCAAACTTAAAGAATTTAAAATTCCTTGTAAAAGGGTGCGCAAAACAGGCATTGCGGGATTGATTAAAACAGGTAAGGCGGGAAAAACTATAGCATTGCGCTCGGATATGGACGCGCTTTCTATACAAGAGCAGAATAAAATTCCTTATAAATCCAAAAATGATGGCGTGATGCATGCTTGCGGACATGATGGGCATATAGCGATAATGTTGGGCGCGGCGAAAATTTTATCTCAAAAGAGCAATGAATTATGCGGCAATATAAAATTTATTTTTCAGCCCGCTGAAGAAGCGGCTGACGGCGCGGCGGGAATGATTAGAGAAGGGGTTTTAAAAAATCCAGCGGTTGATGTGATTTTAGGACTGCATCTAAATCCTCATTTTCCATCGGGAAAAATCGCTTTAAAATACGGCGCAATGATGGCGTCAACTGACAAATTTACAATCACAATAGACGGCCTTATATCGCATGGAGCGGAGCCTCATAAAGGAAAAGACGCTTTAATTGCCGCAACTCAACTGATAGCATCTTGTCAAACAATAATATCAAGAGAATTAAATCCAATCACTCCAGCAGTATTGACTTTTGGAAAAATTTACGGTGGGGACGCATATAATGTGATTTGCAAAAGCATTACGCTGATAGGCACTGTCAGAACATTAGACGCTCAAACAAGAACCTTTATCAAACAAAGCATTTTAAAGAAAATGAAAGCTGCGGAAATTGCTTTTGGAGTCAAATGTTCTATTGTTTATGAAAATTTGCAAGGGGCTTTACATAATAATCCTAAAATAACCGATATATGCAGAAAAAGCGCCGAGAGTTTTTATGGGATGAATAATGTAATTATCCTTGATGAGCCGATAATGGGAGGAGAGGATTTTGCGGATTATCTAAAAGAAGTTGCAGGGAACTTCGTGTTTATAGGCAGCGCCAAAGACAAAAACACTTCATATCCATGGCATCATAATTGTTTCAATATAGACGAATCAGTCTTATCAAAAGCCGCAAAATATATAGTCTATGCTGTAGAAAAAATCCTAAAAGCATAGACTATATTGTTGCGGACAACTCTTAACTCTTAATCCATCAATGTGAGATTATTTTAGACAGGCAGGACATTCTTTGTATTGAGCGCTATACACTGCTCCGCATTTTTGGCATACTTTTTCATCTTTATTTTTGCCCACAGAGCATGGTTGACAAAATTGGGGGCTCATACAAGAATTCTTGAGCTCCGTTTCACAATAATTACAAGAACATTTTTTTGTATTCTCCATATTATTTACCCCCCTTTTTTTGATAATCTTCTATCGCCCTATGCAAAGCGTCGGCGCCTAAATTTGAACAGTGCATTTTATTAGGCGGCAAACCGCCTAATTCCTGCGCCACCGAGGCATTTGTAATTTTTAAAGCTTCCTCTATGGTTTTGCCTTTAGCCATATCAGATACCATTGAAGATACCGCTATAGCCGCTCCGCATCCGAAAGTTTTAAATTTCACATCCTCTATCTTATTGTCTTTAACTTTTATATAAAAAGTCATCATATCCCCGCATACAGGATTGCCTACTTCTCCAATACCATCGGCTTCTTTAATTTCTCCAACATTGTGTGGATTTGCAAAATGCTCCATCACTTTTTCAGAATAAAATGCCATATTTCCCTCCTTATACAATATCCCTGCTATACAAAAACCATAGCAGGGACATTTTTTTGTTTTATTCTATCTTTATTCTACTATGATTTCTACTCTTCTGTTTTCTTGTTGACCATAAGCAGTTTTATTGGTAGTCGCAGGTTTTTGAGAACCTACGCCTTTATACTCTATTTTATCAGCTGGTATCCCCTCTTCGCGCAGAGCCGCATATACTGAACGAGCTCTAAGTTTTGATGTTATAAAATTACCTACCGCGCCGCCTTTGGAATCTGAATGCCCTTCAACTGTAACTTTCTTAAAGGCATATTGTTTTATATTATCAGCAAATTTTTTTACAGTTTCTTTGACTTCTTTTGTCAATTCTACAGCATTATTTTTAAAAGATGAAACCAAAATATTCACCTTTTTCTCTAAAGGTCTTTTAAATTTTTCAGATTCTTCATCAACTGCGGCAAGAAGTTCGTCATCAGTCATTTGGTCAAGCTCTACGGCTGATTTTGTCTCTACTAAATTTTCTATAGCTTTTTCTTCCGGACTTCTCTCAGGAATAAGGGCTTGCTCATCCTCTTCTTTTTCAGCTTGCAATTGAGCCGCAGTCTTCTGTTTGAGAGCTACTTTATGAACTTGCGGTTTTAACTTCGCAACGGGTTTTGGCGTTGGAATAGGTTTAACAGCAGCTTCAACTGGAGGAGCGGCAATAAGAGAGTCTTCATCTTCTTCTGTATTTGCAGGTGCAAATTCTATATCTTGCCCCGTTTGCGATATATAATCTTGAGCTAAGAAAGAATCGGGATAAGTATCTTTACTTAAAAAATCGCCATTTACGATGGGTTCAAAATTAGAAGTCACTATTTCAGGCTCTTGAGAGTAATTTAAAGGTTCTTGAGAGGCATCGGCTGAAGCCACAACTTCATTTCCCTTAGACCCTAATCTATAGTTGACGGCGCCATTGACAAAATATCTCATTATATCGGCATTGGTCTTTAAATCGGCATTTACAGATATTGAAAAATTATCGCTCAAAGACCATTCTATGCCAAGCCCCGCGCCGAACAAGAGATTTTCAATTTTATCTCCTTTTACTTTCCAAGAATTAGACGGGCTTGAAGTGAAAAACATTGTGTATTGCGGGTCATCGCCAAGAACAGTATATTCGCCGTATCCTTTAACATATACATTAACTTTTTTAGTATTCATTGAGAGTTTAACTCCAGCTAATGTTCCAAGACGCGAATAATCGCCTCTGCGTATTGTCAAATTCAAATCCCCCCCATCTTCC
>JAISKX010000035.1 GCA_031260765.1 Endomicrobium sp.
TAAGCAAAGCATTAAAAGCGTCATTAGTTATTTGATGAGCCTCGTCTATCACATAAATTTTATATTTAGAATTTGCGGCGGAAAATTTTACATTTTCCCTCAATGCTCTTATTTCGTCTATGCCTCTATTTGAAGCTCCGTCAAGCTCCATAACATCAAGACTTGACCCTGCGCTGATTTCTTTACAATTATCGCAAATGCCGCAAGGGTGGGCTGTTGGACCTTCTTTGCAATTTAAAGCTTTGGCAAAAATTCTCGCCATAGTGGTTTTACCCGTCCCGCGGGGACCGCTAAACACATAGGCATGTGCTATGCGTCCCTCTGTGATAGAGTTTTGCAAAGTTCTACATACATGCTCTTGTCCGATTACTTCGCCAAAATTATTAGGTCTAAACTTTCTTGCCATTACTAAATAAGACATATTAACCTCGCTTTTATCTCATAAATTGAGAAATTATGGAATTTGATAAGAATACAAAATCTTTTGAAAGTTTTATTCTGTCTTTTTCTCTTATCAACATTTTTTGCTCTAAAAGATTATTTAGAATTTTCTCACGCCCATTATCAAAGTTTTCAATAGCCGCCCCTTCATTTAAAAGGCGCAAACCCAACATTATGCTTTCTATTTTGCTCAATTCTTCATCTATATATTCTTCTTGCTCTATTATACCGCAAAGACAGAGGCTGTTAATATACTGCTCTATATTTTCAATATTTTTATATCTTTTGTTTTTAAAATATCCTGCCGCCGCCGCGCCAAGACCTATATATTCATAATTGCGCCAATAATTTGAATTATGAATGGACTCCTTGCCGTCTTTTGCCCAATTGGAAATTTCATAATGAGTAAAATTGTTTTGAGATAAAATTTCGCAAGCGGCTTTGTATAAATCGCTTTGCAGATTCTCGTCAATGTTTATGCCTTTTTCATAAAAAGGAGTTTCTTTTTCTATGCTCAGTGGATAAAGAGATAAATGAGAACAATTAAACTGAACAACTTTTCCCAATGTCTTTTGCCAATCTTGTATATTGTGAGCTGGCAAACCGTAAATCAAATCTATATTTACATTATCAAATCCGACAATGCCAATGTTTTCAAAAACTTCTGCGAACTTTTTAAAATCGTGAACTCGTCCTAAAAACTTCAAATCAGAGTCATCACAAGATTGAAGACCGATACTCAATCTATTTACTCCCAAATCCTTTAAGAGTTTAAGTTTTACTGCGTCCGCTGACTCTGGATTTAATTCAAATGAAAATTCTTTTAAATCGGACAAATCAAAGATTTTATGCAAAGAGCCTATAAGTTTTTCTATTTGTCCGCAAGATAAAACCGACGGCGTGCCGCCGCCTATATAAATTGTGTCAATTTTTTCGCCGTTAAATTGTTTTGCTTGTTTGAGCAATGCGGATATATATTTTATTGATAGGTTTTCATCGTATTTAATAGAAAAAAAATCGCAATAAAAACATTTCTGCCTGCAAAAAGGGATATGAATATATAGTCCTAACATTATTTATCTTTAAACTTCTTTATTAAATCGTCTATTTGTTTTTCCAAATTCTTAACATCATCGGAATCATTTGAAATTTGTATATCCGCAAGCGCGGCTGTTTTAGAAAGTTGTTGCCCAGAACCTTCTTTTTGCGATTCTTTTTGTTCAAGTTTAACAAAAGTATCAAAATCCTGCGGGTCGCCCGCCCTATTTCTTTTTTTCATTCTGTCAAAACGGATTTTTATTTGAGCGTCTATATCAACCAAAACAAAACCGTCATTCTTTTTTAATTCCAAAACTTCGTCGGGATGTCTTATAGAAGTAATACAATAATCCTTGCCGCTTTCAGTTCTTTTAAGCGCCATTTTAGACAAAATCCCATTGCCGTTTTCCGCTCTCAACTTAGTTCCAAAAACTATTAAATTTTCTCTTGTAGGCTCAATCCCTTGCGCTTTCATCTCATCTCTAATAATATCGGAAAGAGAAAAATGTTTAAATCCAAACTTTTTAACAATATAGTCCGCCGCCATATCTTTCCCAGAAGCATAAGAGCCAGTCAAGCCTATAATCATTTGTTTCCTCCTGTCTGTATTCAAGAGCGTGGATTTTATCAGTTTTATGTTTTATTTCAAAACTCGGTATCGTCATTGCGTAAAAGGTCAATATATCCTTTGTAAGAATATAATTGTCCCCATTTTTTTTCGCTGATTGGAAAAACAATGCCTAAATCTATCAAATGTTTTACTGATTTTATCGCTGTGGGTTTTGACAATGCTGTTTTCTTTACCAATTCGGCAATTGAGAGTATCGGCTTTTGATTGAATTGATTGAAAACAGCCAAAGCGGAAACGCCAGCTTTTGCTAAACTTGACACTTTTTGTCTGTCTTTTACAAATAGCGATTGTATTTTCATCAAAGTTTGGCGCGCGTCATTTGCTGTTTCAATAATGCCCTCTAAAAAGAATTTTATCCATTCTTCCCAATCTCCTTCATAACGGACATCGTTTAGATATTGATAATAAAGATTTCTATTTTTTTTAAAAAACAAACTCAAATACAAATATGGAGATTTTAAAAAACCTTTTACGCATAAGAAAAAAGTTATTAACAAACGACCAATGCGTCCATTGCCATCAAGAAAACAATGTATAGTTTCAAATTGATGATGAATAAGAGCGATTTTTACAAGCGTAGGCATATTATCTTCATCATCATTCATAAACTTTTCAAGAGCGCTCAATGCGTCCATCATATTTTGAGGATTTACAGGAACGAATTTAGCATTGCCCGGACGGGTTCCGCCTATCCAATTTTGCGAAGTTCTAAACTCGCCGGGAGTTTTGTTTTTGCCTCTTGAGTTTTGAAGCAAAACTTTATGGATTTCCCTTATTAAACGCAAAGAAAGAGGCAATGACTGTATTCTTTCCAAACCATAATTTAGGGCGCTCACATAGGACGATACTTCTTCTACATCGTCAATCGGCGCTCCCGAAACTTGTTCGGATTCATATTTCAACAAATCGTCAAGCGTTGACTGAGTCCCTTCTATTTGAGAAGACAATACAGCCTCTTTACGAAC
>JAISKX010000038.1 GCA_031260765.1 Endomicrobium sp.
ATTGTTCCAATGCTTATTATTTTTATCTCTATAACTTCCCCTCGAAAATTCGCGAACTTAAGCGACAGAGATAGAATTGATTAGAATGACTGCTGACAAAGTAAAAAGTAAACCTTTCATTTTTTCTCCTTTTTAAATTAAAAAGGAGCCAAAATGAAAGGTTTACTTTTTACTTTGTCAGCAGTCATTCTAATCAATTCTATCTCTGTCGCTTCAGTTCGCGAATTTGCGAGGGGAAGTTATAGAGATAAAAATAATAAGCATTGGAACAATACGATTTCTTATAAGATTAGCAGCAAGTCTGAGGTTGATAAGTTTATTATCGGCAAAAGGATAATCTCCATAGAGCAAAGCCGTTCAAACACTTGGCTTGTTGTAGTTGAAAGATAAAAAAATAATCCAAATAAAAATCCCCCTATCGCCATAAAGCATTAGGGGGATTTTTTGGTAATAATCAACAAATAATCTAAATCTTTTCAATACTTATCCTATACCCCAAAGTATGCAAGACATTAGAGAAAGTTTTATAATTTATATTTTCAGCGTCTTTGCTCCTTATTTTTTGAATAATCGCCGTAGAAACTCCCGCTTTTTGCGCCAAGCTTCTTATTGAAAGATTTTCTTGTTCCATTTTTTCCAAAACAAATTCAGAAAGCACAAAATCTGAGTATTCTTTATTGAAAATCTCCTTTTCCTTTACATCATTGTTAATAAATTTATCAAAAGTTGTTTGCATTGTTCCCCCTTATTTTCTTGCTAAATAGTCCCTCATCTTTTTGAGAGCTGATTCTTTTTCATTTTGCGGTAATTTATCAGTCTTTAGTAAAACAAGTCCCTACATAAATAACACAATCATTCTTATCCATAACAGAAGCGTATCATTTTTATGATACAAGGGTCAAAACAAACAAAAGAAATGGCAACTACCGCTTCGCGTTCCCCCATCACCCGTCAAGACTGCGTCTTGCCGATCTCTCCCCGTATGTCGAGGTTTTTGTTATTTATTATGCTTGAATTTGAAAACACAATGATTTTGTATTATAATTGCTATGTAATTGTATTGAAAAAGGAGGGAATTATGGCAAATTCTATTATTCAAACAAGAATTGATAGCGATGTAAAAAATGGAGCGGAAAAGATTTTGGATTCTTTGGGAATTACTTTAAATGAGGGGATTAGAATGTTTTTAAGTCAAGTCCGCATTGATAGAGGCTTGCCTTTTATACCGAGACTTTCTAATGAACCCAATGAAGAAACTATCCGAGTAATCAATGAGACGAATGCTAATAAAGATATTCAATCGTTTAAATCCAAAGAAGAACTATTTAAGGATTTGGATATATAGAGACTGCAATGTTAGAAATCAAAAGGTCTGCAACATTTAAAACTGGTGTCAAGAAAATAAGAGATAGAAAAATTTTGGATGAGTTGAAAATTGTTTTGACTTTTCTAATAGATGGCGAGGAATTACCTTTAAAATATCAACTGCATTCATTAAAAGGCAAATTCAAGGATTACCGAGACTGCCATATCACTCCCGATACCATCCTGCTTTTTAGAGTTGTTGAAAACACTCTATATCTTTACAAAATCGGAAATCACAATACTTTGTTCAAATAGAGATTATTGCGGCAAATCTTATTTTTGGTTTATCAAAAATTCCCAAACGGGGATTACTTTGATTTCTTTATTGTCTTGAATATAAGAATCTTTTTGATTATTGGTGATTATACAGCTCTTATCTGTGTTAAAAAATTTCATCGCTTCTTGCAAACCTTTTTGTTCCCGCTATTGATTTTCTTGAGTCAACTCATAACAAACTTGAATCAATTGTTCAACTTTACCGTTTGATGTTATTACAAAATCGCATTCTTTGCCATTCTCGCTAAAATAGTAAAGATCTTTCCATTTGCGCCTTAATTCCCAATAAATCAAATTTTCAAGTATCCGTCCGTAATCTTCGCTAAAAGAGGCGGAAACAATCTTGATTATGCCTGAATCTATAACAAAAATCTTTTTTGGGTTCACGGATTGAACTTTAAGAGAATAACTGAATTTCGGCATAAAATCTATCAAATAAGCGTCTTGCAAAAAAGAAAAATAATCCAATAAAGTAGGAGTTTTCAAGCCCGACGGCTGCTGCAAGCCGCTTGCAGAGACAAGATTGGCGACATTAGACGCTAAATATATTGCAAGCGATTTTAAAGAGCGGACATCCCGTATTCCGTGCCTGACTATAATATCGCGGTTTAAAATATCAGAAAATAAATTGATTAAAATATCGTCATTTTTTGTTTTTACATATTCTGGAAATCCGCCTGAATCAATATATTTTTGAAATGAAGCCGCGCCGCTTTTTAAAGATTTGAATGATAAAAATTCTTCATAAGAAAACGGAAAAAGTTCTTTTGTTATATGTCTGCCTGTGAGTTTTGTTCCTAATTCTCGGCTTAATAAAGAAGCATTGGAACCCGTTACGACGACTTTAAAGCCCTCGTCCAATTTTTGCCGTATATAGAGTTCCCATCCTTTGACTACTTGTATTTCATCAAAAAACAGAGTTTTCTTTTGCGTCGTTTTGATGATATTGTCCAATAATTTGAAATTCGCTAATTCAAAGTCAAACAAATGAGGGTCGTCAAAATT
>JAISKX010000081.1 GCA_031260765.1 Endomicrobium sp.
CGCATAGATTTTGTTATGCCTTCTTCGTCTTCCCAAAGGCGGGTTTCCTGAGTGAGTTTGCCGCCTGATGAGAGAACTTCTATCTGCCTTTGCGACTCATAAGTTATAGCGGCATGTATGCCTGATATGGAATTCATATTTTTTATTTCAACTCTTGTGCCCAACTCTTTTTGCCCTTTGGGGCGAACGCTTACATTTACATCGCAGCGCATTTTGCCTTCTTCCATAGAACATTCAGAAGCGCCCAAATAGCGCACTATATCGCGCAATTCATTTATAAAAAGAACAGCCTCGTCAGCAGAACTCATTTCAGGCTCTGTGACAAGTTCCATAAGACCGACGCTTGCTCTGTTTAAATCAAGCAAAGAATAATCAAGTTTTCTATTGCCTATTTCGTGGACGAGTTTTCCCGCGTCCTCTTCAAGATGTATTCTTGTTATATTTACGATTTTTTCTTGTCCGTCAATTTTGATTGCGAGTTTTCCTTTTGAACAAAGAGGCGGCTCGCTTTGAGTGATTTGATAATCTTTTGGAACATCAGGATAAAAATATTGTTTGCGGGCGAAAGTGCATTGTTGATTGATAGTAAAATCAAGAGCAAGCCCTGTCTTTACTACAGCCTCAACCGCTTTTCTGTTTAAAATCGGTATGGCGCCCGGCTGAGAAGTGCAGATAACGCAAATATGCGTATTAGGCTCAGCCCCAAATTCCGTAGAGCATTCGCAAAACACTTTAGACTTAGTATTTATCTGCATGTGAACTTCAAGACCGACAACTGTTTCAAAATCCATAAATTTTCCTTTATTAACCACCCTCACCCTTGCCCTCTCCCCTCAAGGGAGAGGAGACTATATGAGCGGCAATTTACTATTATCAAATTCTGCTGCTTTCTCGTAGGCGGCGGCGGCTTTAAACATATTCGCATCGTCTAATCTTTTGGCGAGGAAGTGGACGCCTATTGGGACATTTTGCGCAGAAAAAGCGCAGGGGACTGTGATACCGGGAAGACCCGCTAAATTTGCAGCCATCATAAAAATGTCGCTTTCTTCTCTTAAACTCTCGCCGAATTTTACAGGCATTTGCAAACTTGCGGGAGTAAAAATCATATCGCATTTTTTATACGCTTCTTCAATCTGATTTATTAAAAGCGTGCGCACCCTTTGCGCTTGATGATAACATCTATAATAATTTTTCGCGCCCAAAACATAAGTCCCAAACAATATTCTCTTTTTAACTTCATATCCCAAAGATTCCGCTCTGCTTTTGGCATATTCATCATTTAAACTTATGCCGTTTGGCGAGCGATAACCATATCTTATGCCGTCAAAAGTGGCGATATTGGCGCTCACTTCCGCGCACATAATAACTTTATAAAGAGCAGGGACATATTTATAAGCGGGGACATCCACTTCTACAATTTTTGCGCCTTTCTTTTTTATTCGTTCAAGAGAGTCTTTAAAAGCGTCCGCTATCACGGCGTCCGTTTCATATTCCTTTAATTGTTTTGGAATGCCTATCGTCACATCTTTTAAAGAGGCATTGTCTAAGCCGGCGGTATAATCTATATAATCATTAGGCTCGCAAACAGGGTCGCGATAATCTTTGCCTGATATTACAGACACAATTTTTGCCGTATCTTTTACTGTGTGAGAAAAAGTTCCCGCTTGGTCAAAAGAGGATGCAAGGGCGCAAATGCCGTATCTGCTGATGAGTCCATAAGAAGGTTTATACCCGACAACTCCGCAAAAACCCGCAGGCTGTCTTATAGAGCCGCCCGTGTCTGAACCCAAAGCGCAAGGCGCCATTCTTGAACCGACAGAAGTCGCGCTGCCGCCGGACGAGCCGCCCGGTATGCGCTCTAAATCCCAAGGGTTTGCAGTTTTTGCATAAGCGGAATTTTCCGTTGAGCCGCCCATAGCAAATTCGTCCATATTGGTTCTGCCTAAGAAAACCGCGCCCGCTTTTTTTAATTTTTCTATAACATCGGCATCATAGGGAGAAATAAAATTTTCAAGATATTTTGAGGCTGAAGACATAATTTCGCCCCTAATCATAAAATTATCTTTTATGGCTATAGGCACGCCTTCAAGCGCTCCGCCTGTTTTTGATTTGATTTTTATATCGGACTCTGCGGCGGCTTTTAAAGCCTTTTCTTTTCTGATTTGCAAGAAAGATTTAACTTTGGGATTAACGGCTTCAATTCTTTTATAGCAATTTTCTACAGCCTCAACGCTTGTGAGCGCGCCTTTGGCAAATTCTTTTTGCATTTCTTCAATTGTTAAATTTAATGTTTCCATAGTTTAAAACCACTTTTTCTTTTTAAAATATACTAATAATGACGCTATCACAACTACCATAAGCGCTATTGCAAAATACCAAGTGCCGCTCTTGCCGAAAAATCTGTCTTCTGGAAATTCCACATTCATACCATAATAGCCTGAGATTATAAGAACGGGAAGAAAAACTGTGGCTATAATAGTTAAAACTTTCATCACTTCCGTAAGTTTTACTGTGACTGACGACATATAAACTTCAAGCAAACCCATAACCGTTTGGCTTCGCATAGTAATCGCTTGATTGATTCCTGCGCATTGAGTATGAATATCGCGGAAATACACAAAATATTCTTTTGAAATGAGAGTGTTCATATCCCTTGTAAAATAAGCATAAACTAATTGTTGGGATTCAGCCGTTTTTCTGATAGCAAAAATCACTTTTTTTGTGTCTAAAATCTCTTCCATAATTTCGGTTTCGGGGTCTTCTAAAATATCGTCTTCCAATTCTTCCAATTTATCGTCAATTTTTTCCAAAGTGAATTCATAACTTGAAGCGACTTTATCAAAAATTCTATATAAAACGATTTCAAGATTTTTGAACTCAACTTGCGGTCTGGATTTTGCTTTCTCAAACAAAGATTCTAAAAAGAACAATTCCTCTATATGAACAGTGACTATAAAGCCTTGCCCGACAAAAAAATTCAATTCATAGACGCTCTCGTCAAATTCGCGGAAATAATTGGGTTTAAGTTGTATGCCGTGCACGGCGCCGAAAACATAATTTTCAAACTCTTCAACTTTCGGATAATATTGCGGAAACAGGCAATCTTCCAAAGACATTTCGTGAAATTTAAAACTTTCGGTGAGAAGTTTTGTCTCTTCAAAAGTGAGTTCGTGATTTTCAAGAAAAATATCAATCCATATAAGTTTTGGATTTTGCTTGCAAATTTTTTCAATTTGAGAAATATCATATTCAGTATGAATTTC
>JAISKX010000244.1 GCA_031260765.1 Endomicrobium sp.
GACAGGCTCTGCATACCATACGAATTGAAAACCGAAAATAGTCGCTATAAAGAATAGCAAAAGCAAAATGTATTTTGAAAACAGCGCTTTTGAAGGCTCTTTTTCTTTCCATTTTCTAAAAGGTTTCACTATAAAAGCGGCGAAATCCATCACTGCGCCGAAAGGGCAAAGCCAACCGCAAAATATCCTTCCAAAAAGCAAAGCCGCTATGATAAAAAGAGCGCATAAACCAAGTCCCAAAAAAAGATGAACGGAAGACAAAGCCGTTAAAAATGACATTGACGGCGAAGCCAAAAAGAAATTAAAAGACGGCATTTTGAGCGGAGAACTCAAAAGAAACATCGCAGTTGCAGTAAATAGAAAAACCAATCTTTGAATTGTAATTCTCAATATTCTCATCTTTTAATAAGACCCCTTTTGTTATTTGTCAATGACAGTATGGTTTATATCGTTTCGGTTTTTATTTTTGCGTTTGGGGAAAATAGTTTGCCTAAGCCTTTTTGCGCGCTGATATTTATATAGCCTATGGATTTCGGCTCTTTGTTGAAAAATGTTTTGGCGCTATAACTGTCTGCCAAAACTCCGTCCGCTGAGGCTACCACTGTATTTTTCTTAACCACATCTGCCAAATTGCCGCCTCTTGGTCCATTTCTTGTGATGATTGCATTTGCATCAATAATATAAAGGTCGGGTTTAAAAAATTCATTTAATTCATAAATGCTTTCATCCAAATTCCAATGACATTGTCCTCTGCCGCTGCCCATATAGCCTATGAGATTTTTTAAGCCCATAGAAAGTTGAGCCTGCCCGTGATGTTTCGCCACAGGAACGCTGATTAACACATCGCAATCCACGCCGTCTTTAATCAGCATAAAATCTTCCAATGCGGCTTTCGGTCTATTAAATTTTGCAGGCAAAAACCTAAAATTGTCAGTATAGAAAACATCCGCCCCCGCCGCTTTTGCCGCGGCGGCTATGCCGGAATTTTCATAACTGGACTTTCTATCGTTTAAAGTATTATCAAAAACTTTTACCGCTTTCGCTCCGCTTTCAAAACACATTTTGACGACTTCGCTGACAACAGCTGGATTTGTATTTGACGCATATTGAGGAGGCAAATTCCAAGACATATTAGGCTTTAAAGCCACTATATCGCCTTTTTTTACGAATTTACCCATACCGCCGAGCAAGTCAACGGCGCGCCTTGTGATAGCGGACGGACTTGCGCCTGTTACTGCCGTCAAATCAAAATTCGTTGAAGCTGCCTCTCTTTTATTTCGCGGGTATAAGGCTTTTGTGTTTTGAGCAAAAACTGTTTTAGCCGATTTTGACGATGCCGCCAAAACTGCCGCGCCTGCCGCCATTGTTTTTAGAAATGTTTTTCTCGTCATATCTTTTGACAAGATTTCTTTTGTTTTGTTTGCAATGCTTTCAACTTTGTTCTTCATAGACTTTCTCTCCTTTAAATATGTTTTTTTTATAGACTGCCTTAGAAAATATTATTCCTATCTCATATAAGAGCAGCATAGGTATTACAAAAAGACCCATACTAAAAACATCAGTAGTAGGCGTAATGACGGCTGCGGCTACTATCAAAGCGAAATAGGCTTCTTTTCTTTTTGCCGTCATCATTTGAGGTTTTATAAGACCGATTTTTGTAAGAATAAAAGCCGCCAAAGGTATTTGAAAAATGCCCGCGCCGCAAAGCAAAAGCGCTATTGTAAAAGATATATAGGAAGACAAGGTTATTTGCACAGTGGAATCAGTAAGACCTTCCGATAAAAGCATCAAAAAAGCAATAGCCTTAGGCAAAACCACAAAATAGATAAAACAACCGCCGCAAATAAACAGTAAAAAAGCTATGAGCGCCCATTTTAGAATGCTCGTCTGCGCTCCGCTTGCGGCAGGTTGGACAAATTGAAAAACTTCCCAAAAAATTAAAGGGCTTGCCGCTACAATGCCTGCAAATAATGCCGTTTTGATATAGATTGTTATAGACTCGGCGGGTTTTAAGATGAGGAAATTTTCTATCAAATCCTTTGAAGGGAGTTTTAAAATATAGAGAATATCATCGGCAAAAACCATAGCCAAAACAGTCGTTATTAAGACAAAAACGATACAGCGGATTATACGGCTTCTCATCTCTTCAAGATGTCCTGCTACTGTCATTTTCAATTTCAGTCTTCCTTATCTTTTTTTAAAGGGGCGGCGGAAGACTTGTCTTCAGATGAAGATTTCTCTTCAATTTCCTGCGTTTTGTCATCATCTTTTGATTCCATCCCTCGTTTAAACTCATTTATAGATTTTCCCAGCGATTTTGCAATCCCCGGCAGTCTTTTTGCTCCAAAAAAGAGCAAAGCCAAAAGCAAAATAACAATCAATTCCTGAAATCCCAAACCAAACATAGTCCCTCCAATTTTTTTAAAGCTTCGGCATTATATTATATTTTAGATATATGTGCGCAGTTCTATGCTATCTTTCATTGTCTTTTAACCCCCTTTTTGATATTATCGCATCATTGCGAAGCAAAATAATCTGTATAAGGAGTCTTTTATGTTAAAAATCAAAACAATAGTTTCGGGGCAAATTCAGGTGAATTGCTATATCATATATGATGTTGATACAAAAGCCGCCATTATTATAGACCCGGGAGAAGACGGCGCTCAAGTTATATCAGAAATAGAAAAAGACGGGTTAAAACCCGAAATGTTAATCAATACTCATGGACATTTTGACCATGTTCTTTCCGATGACCAAATAAGAAAACATTTCAATATTCCTCTTGCCGCTCATACGGAGTCTGTCTCAATTTTATCCGACCCTCAAAAAAATGCTTCTGTCTTTTTTAGCTCTACTGTATCAATCAAAGCTCCGAATATGCTCTTGACAGACAATCAAATAGTAGAGCTTCCTTGGGTAAAGTTCAAAGTAATACATACACCCGGACACACAAAAGACAGTATTTGCCTATTATTTGACGATTTTTTAATCACAGGCGACACTCTGTTTGCAGGCGATATAGGGCGCACGGATTTAGACGGAGGCAGTTATGGGCAAATTATGCAATCTTTACAAAAAATCAAACAACTTTCGCCAAATCTTGCTATTTATCCCGGTCATGAGGAAAGCTCAACCCTTGATTTTGAACTTAAAAACAATAGGTATTTGAGTTCAAAATGATTGATATTTCTAAATCATTAAGCAATTTCATCTCATATATAATTGTGGAAAAAGGTCTATCAAAAAATACCGCATTAGCATACAAATCAGATTTGTTAAAATTCATTGATTTTTCAAAGCAAAAACATCAACAGATTGAAGATTTTTCTCATCAAGATATCACAGATTTTTTATGGGATATGAAGGTAAAAAAGTTCAAGCCTCGTTCAATTTATAGGATGACGGAATCCATAAGACAATTCTACAAATACCTGCAAATAGAAGAATTGATAGAAGATAATCCCACAGAATTTCTCGCTATCCCTAAAATCCCGGAAGATTTACCAAAATTGCTGTCTTTTGATGAAGTAGAAGCTTTATTGACTTCAGTCAACAAGAGCGATATACAAAATATAAGAAATCGCGCTATGCTGGAATTGCTATACGCTTGCGGAATAAGAGTATCTGAGCTTGTAAATCTAAGATTTTCCAATATAAATTTAGAAGAGAATTTTATCCGCATAATAGGCAAAGGCTCAAAAGAGCGCATAGTCCCATTTGGAGATACTGCAAAAAGGCATTTAAAAACATATTTAAGAGCTCGCAAATCTCATTCAAATATCAATGATTTTTTGTTTATATCTCGTTTGGGCAAGAAGATGTCAAGAATAGCCTTTTGGCAGCAATTAAAGCAAATAGCGGCTCAAGCCGGCATACAAAAAAACATAACCCCTCACACATTAAGGCATTCCTTTGCAAGCCACTTATTATCAAAAGGCGCCGATATCCGTTTTGTTCAAGAGATGTTAGGGCACAGCTCCATAGCTTCCACACAAATATATACCCATGTAAGCAATACTGAAATCCAGCAAAAACACAAAATATTCCACCCGAGGGGGTGAATTTACGCATAATGGGGTTAATTTTGCCTTTTATGTATCTTTTTTATATACTTGCCGCCTTGAAAATAGTCGGCGCGGTACCCAAGTGGTAAGGGGGCAGTCTGCAAAACTGTCATGCGACGGTTCGATTCCGTCCCGCGCCTTTTGAAATGCCCGGTTAGCCCAGTTGGCTAGAGCGCTTCCTTGACGTGGAAGAGGTCATAGGTTCGAGTCCTTTACCGGGCAATAATAGAAATGAAAATAATGAGAATAATCAATATACAAAACACCTTTTGGCATTTTGCCAAGAGGTGTTTTTTTATTTTTGGAAAACGACAAAGGCAAACGGCTTTCTCGCAAGGGGCGCAAAAACGACAAGGACACAACGGTTCTTTTAGCATACATCGGGATAATAAGGGTTCATCGGGACAGAGTTTGCCGCCTTGCTGTCGGATACGAGCGCATTCGGGGCTAATTTTTAAGGGAAATTCAAAACTTGCGGCAGATTAAAAGATTTAAAGGAAAGCCGCTTCGGACAGATTGAATTTCTCAACCTTAAAAATTAGCCCCTCATAGACGCGCGCTCCTATTGTATCCGACAGCAAGGCGGCAAACTCTACGGTCGGTGGCAGTCAATCAATGGGGGGAAGAGGCAAAGGCTCGGACAAATAGTCCATAGTCTTATAGAGGTTCGCAAAGCGAACTCAAAAACCTCTCCCTCATATAAAATTTGTTCTTCATCTTTTCTCCTCTCCTACGGGAGAGGTAGGGAGAGGGACGCAAGGCGCGAAGCAGGGAGAGGTCGGTCACGCCGTAGTGTAGCGAAGGCGGAACGGGTGAGGGTGGAACGCAGAGCGGCAGTTGCCGTTTGTCTTTTAAACCCCTTTTTGATATTATCCCGTTGTGTTCCAAATAGAATTTTATATTAGGAGGTAGGAACCATGCCGCAAATCGCATTAGATATAGATGAAATCACTTTTGAGAAAATTGAGAAAGCAGCAGAACAAAGAAACACTTCAATTTCAAATTGGGTTGGTAATAATATAAGGGTCATTTTGAATAATGATTATCCTGATGGATTTTTTGATTTATTCGGCGCCATTAAAGATGAGACATTTATAGAGCATAAAGAGATAGATGACAAATATAATCTATCAAGGGAACAAATATGATGTATTTTTTGGATACCAACACTTGTATTTATTATTTAAAAGGTAAATACGAATCCATAGCGGAACATTTCAGATTTATTCCTAAAGATGAGATAAAAATTCCAATCATCGTCAAAGCCGAATTATTATATGGTATTGAGAAAAGCAAGTTGAAAGAAGCAAACAGAGCGATATACAATAAATTTATAGAGTCATTGGAAATAGTAAATCTTGACGATGAGGCTTTGAAACAATATGCAAAAATCCGTTCAGAACTTGAAAACAGCGGAAATATTATAGG
This sequence comes from Endomicrobium sp., assembly GCA_031260765.1. Lineage (GTDB taxonomy): Bacteria > Elusimicrobiota > Endomicrobiia > Endomicrobiales > Endomicrobiaceae > Parendomicrobium. Next base: position 5,493 of record JAISKX010000244.1, read on the forward strand.
TTCAAATGACATACTAATTGCCTCAATAGTTCTTGCAAATAAAGGAATTTTAGTAACTCACAATATAAAGGAATTTCAAAAAGTATATGGCTTAAATATAGAAGATTGGGCGCTTGAAAATTAATATGCTTAATTTTTACGAGATATTTCCAGATGAAAAGATTTTGCACACACTGTGTGCAAAATTAAGTTGGTCGCATTTACGAATAATAATTTACCTTGATGAATCCATAAAAGGTTGGCGAAAACAAATTTTATTTGCTATACAAGCCTTTCAATAAAAACAACAATAAGGACATTTTATGCAGGGGTCGGCAAAGAAGGAAATTTATGCAATTTGAATGGGACGAAAACAAAATGTTTGACAAAGATGGATATGAGGCGGCGCCAAAAGATACGCTTATAAGTTTGCAAAATCCGGAGATAATTATTGACGATTTGTCTGCGCCTGAACAACTTATTAGAAAGGAACATAAAACAAGCGTTCCTCTTGATTCGCAAGTTATCAATCATTTTAAAGAGTATGCTAAACAGCACAATACACAATATCAAACGGCTATAAACGATTTTTTGCTGTCTCATATTAGTCGGTAAAACAATTTTATGGTTTTGTAGGGGCAAATGATTATTTGCCCTAAGTAAAACAATTTAATATAGATTTTTTGGACGATGAGAATAAAATGAATAAACAAAAAGGTGAAATAAAATGGAAAATTTACAAATAAGTCCAGATTTTACTGTTGAAGATATTCATAAAATACGCGAATGGAATTATGAGAAACGCAAGAATATGACATTTGAAGAATATCTAAACGATGTAGAAAAAGGCGCAAATGAAGCGCTTAAGAAATTGGCAGAATTATAAGTTAAAATTTAAGTTTTGTAGGGGCAGACCCATGTGTCTGCCCTAATAGAAGGAATATGTAAAACAATTTAATATAGATTTTTTGGGATAATTCGCCCAAAATCGCAAAACAGAAACACAAAGGTTGACAAAACCAGATTTTATTTGCTATACAAGCCCCTCAATCAAAAAAAACAACACGGATATTTTATGCAGAGTTCGGAAAAACTTTTCGGCATTGTTCTCAAAAATCCCAAATTCATTGTTAAT
>JAISKX010000113.1 GCA_031260765.1 Endomicrobium sp.
CCTTTCCTTTTTAGATTTCGGGCGAATAATTATTCGCCCCTATAAATTATTTGCGCCTTTTGCATTTTTTGAGGAGACGCGCATATAGCGCGTCTCTACAATTGAATTTTTAAGGCATAGAAAAACGGCAATACCATGTTTGCTGGTATTGCCGCCATAAATAAAAATGGCGATTATCTAAGGCTCATTGACTAACCCGGATAACCGCCGTTAATCCCGCTTCCGTGCATGGATGCGGGATTAAACAAGCGATTACTTGTGGAGTCAATGATGCCCTATAGGCTTTCGCCTATCCAGCTCGCGCAGGCTCGCCCTGCGCTTCCAACAAATAATCTATTAAATTGTTTTACTGATTATGTTTCATTTCTAAATAGGGCAAATAATTATTTGCCCCTACTATTTATTCTGTTATTTTATTTTCATATTCTTTCGGACTGATTACTTTTTTATCTAATGGAAAATGCTTTTTATTGCCCGTTATTAAAAAATCTGCTTTTGATGTTATAAATACTTCGTAAAATTTCTTGTCGCTCTCGTCAACAAATTTATGATTTTGAGGTTGGGATACTATAAAATCTCCTTCGTCTATAATAAAATCAAGCAATATATTTATCAAATCTTTGTCAAAAGCAAATTTGTCTCTTAATAATACTTCTTTGTATTCCAACAATATCCGATTGTCATACTGTATCTTGTCAAAACCGCCTAATACTCTATTTAAAACTTTGGCAGGAGCGCCGTTTGGATTTAATAGCGCAGAAACTATTATATTCGTGTCTATGACAATGTCCATTAACTTGCCTTTTTCCTTACCGCTTTGATTTCATTGTTTATTTCAGCAAGAGATATTTTATCTCTATTGGATTTTATTGATTGTTGCTGTATTTGTTTAACAGCGCCTATCGCTCTTGCTTGTCTAAATGATGAAATTGTATTTTCTAATGTCTTATCGTCAAGCGGAGTAAGCAAAGCAATGGGTTTTCCTTTTGCTGTAATAATCAACTCTTGTTCCGCCCCAAGAACTTTCCAAATTTGTTCCAATGATGTTTTAAAATCGTTAGTTGATACAAATTTCATAAATTAGCGCTCCTTTTTTACTGCAAGATATTTTGTGTTAATTGTTTTACTGCTTACTGCTACATATTACCTTAATCTAAAAGATTTTCATAATAGTATCTATAAAATCTTTTGCTTTAATAAATAGGTTTTTAACGGTTTCTGTATTGGGCGTGTATTGAACATCATAATCGCCTTTTTGTCTGTGTTCAAATTTAAGCGGCGGCATAAAACACTCCCTTATTGACTACTTCGTCATGAAAGAAATAGTTGCGCTCTAACTCTTGCCTTGTCATAGGGTGCAAGTCAAGAACTAAACCATCATCATAATATTTATAATCTAATTGAGAGACTATATTCCAAATAACGCTTCTTTTTTTGCTGTCTTCAGAATCTTTTTTAACAAGAACAACCACATCAACATCGCTGTCTTTTTGCGCATTGCCTTTTGCTTGTGAGCCAAACACATACAAGCCCTCAAAATCCTCAAGAGAAGTTTGTAATGATGTCCTTAATTCTTTGGCAAGTTCATTTACTTTTTCTTTCATGATATACCTCAAGATTAAACTATTCTATTGCTTAGGATTGTTAGATTGACGGGATAATATCAAAAAGGGGGGTAAAAGACAAACATTACTTTGCATTTTTCTTTTGTATATTATTTAATCTCAATCACTTGTTAAGAGGGAGGCTTTATGAAAAGATTGTTGTTGTTGGTTTTTACATTTTTGTTTTTATTTTCGGCGGGGTTGCGGGCATATCAGTCAACGACAAATTATGCTCAAGACGGGTGGCCTTTGTTTGAACTTGATATTGCAGATGTCGGGGAGGATTTTTTCTTTGACACTTCAACTTGGACTTTGGACGACAATTATATAAGAGCTATGGTCAATGCTCTTGATTATTGGTCTGCTTTGCTGGGAAATGTTCCTTCCAATGCAAGCCCCATTCTTGTTTCTGTGGGAACAAATGATGAAGAAAATGCCAGCGCAACAAGCTTATACAGCGCCAATAGCGGTTTTGGGATGACGCAATTCGGCGGCGCTATAATCGGCTATAATACTGATAATATGGACTCGTCTGCAGACAAAAATCCAAATTATCTTAAAACAGTATATGCCGCAATAATAATAGGAAATTTAGATTTTGTATTTGACGATATTGATATTTTGTCTAATTCAGGAAAAATTCCCCTTTCCGTAACTATGGCGCATGAAATAGGACATGCCGCCGGCATAATTTCCAATGCTAAAGAAGATTCCGGAAATTGGATATTTTTCCCTTATGACACTTCTTCCCCCTCCCCCGCGCTTACAAAATATGATTCATATCTTGTGGACTCTTTCGGCAATGCGGCGTCTCTCAATGAAATAATAATATCTACAGATACAAGCGAATATGTTTTTGACCCATCATTTTTTGCAATCATAAAGGAAGGCGACGACTCTCTTGACGACCCTTCAAAAGGCGGATATGCGTTTTTTCAAGGCAGCGCAGTTCTTGAAGTTATGGTTTCTTCAGACGGCGTTTTAGGCGGGGCGGTTCAATTGTTTAACAATCCTTATGAAATCCAAGGTTTGCCTATAAATGGATATGAAGGCGATGTGGACATTCCAGCGGAATATATACCTGAACTCAGCCATTTGGAATTGCGCAATAGTATGATGAGCCATCAAAATTGGCGCAATTATGGAACTTTTATAGAAGCCGAGCTCGCCCTTTTAGAAGATATTGGCTTTCTCGGTTTGGAAAGAAGAAGCATGTTTGGATATTCCATATATTTTGATAATGCGGTAAGCACTACGATTTATAATAATTTTTATGAGCGCAATCTGGGTAATTTCGTAGCGCATTCAACAAATAGCGCGCCTTTAACCATAGGCTTGCACATTTTTGGACATACAAACAATGTCATTATGAAAGGCGAAGTTTTAACAGACGGCGCTAAAAGCGTTGGAATCCGAGTTGACGGCTGGGACAATAATTTAACTGTGGACTCAAATATACAAGCAAATGGAGAAGACGGCTCTGCGCTTATGCTTGCTTATGGAAAAGGACATATTATAACTATCAGCTCGCATGCAAATTTAAGCGCAATAGGCGGAAACGGCATAGGGGCAAGAATTGATTTTGGACATAATCTGGCGAGCGATTTTACTGAAACGCGCGGCTCTTATATAAGAACTATGGAAGATATAGACAGTCCTTTATTGTTTGAATTGGACGGCGCTATGCTTGACAAGTTTGACATCAATGGAAAAATTGCAGGCAAAACCGCCGCTATTTATATAGCTACAAACTCTTTTGTTAAAGAAATAAATATTATGCAAGAAGCAAAAATTGACGGGGCTATTATTTCCGATTGGAATCCTTATTCCCCAAATATTCAATACGCAAGTAGCAGAGAGGATTTAAAAACAAAAATCAAATTCGGCGCCCAAGCGGATTCAGACGGGCATTCCACTCCTAATTTAGATAATAATTTTGATTTTGTTTGGAACAATAATGTTTATATCAAAGGAAAATCCTTAGACATCATTGTTTTGGGCGGCTTAGTAGAGTATTATGGTCAGGCTGACATCTCTTCATTTTTGATGAGTTCTGGCACTTTGATTGTCGGAAAAATAGCAACTGCCCAAGAACCTTATATCAATGCCGACAATATAAAGTTCAATTCTGTATCGTCAATTTTAATCAGCAGCAATGCTTTGTATATAGAGCAGTCCAATCACAGAATCACTTTTTCTTCCGACAATTATAAATTTTTACGCATATCGGGCTTAAATATAAATCTGCCTACAGTTTATACGGATTATGTTTTGCCTGACGGTTTTTATGATTATGCTTTTGTTTTAAGCAATAGCCGTTTTTCTTTGATTGAAACTCTCAATGGAGCAAAAAGCGCAAAAGAAACAATTAGCGCGCCTTTGGCTGCAACCATACAAAACACTCCGTCAAAAACCGTCTTTACTCACAATAAAAATATGCTTGATAATTTAGAAAACGAGTCTTTTAAAGATTATTATCTTTCCCCTTGGACTGACATCTCTTATAGTTTTCTTGACAATAGCGGGTATGATTATTCAATAGACGGTATAAATTTCGCAAGCGGCGTTGATTGGCGTTTTGACGAAGATAAATTTACAGGTCTTGCCATAAGTTATGGTTTGCCTACTTACAGCGGAAAACACAATACAAAAATAGACATTGCTGTTTTACAACTTTTTTTATACGGCGGCTGGCATTTAGATTTATTAGACCTTAGCGCTTTTGCTTCAATGGGTTTTAACTCCTATGAACAAACAAGAGTTTTTGACGGCAAATATTC
>JAISKX010000115.1 GCA_031260765.1 Endomicrobium sp.
GCTGCCAAGACGAACAGCAGCGCCGCCAAAAAGGTCAAGATTATCAGGCGACAATTTTTAAAGGTGAGAATCATTATTTGAAATCTGTCATACATAATCGTGGAAAAAGTCAAATTCAACATCCAAAAGTTTCAGTGATTCTCCCTATATATAATGCCTCAAAGGAGCTTGAAAGATGCTTAAATATCATTATATCTCAAAGCCTCAAAGATATTGAGATTATCTGCATCAATGACGGCTCTACTGATAATTCGCTTGAAATCTTAAAGCATTATCAGAGTATAGACGATAGAATAGTGATTTTCAGTCAAGACAATGCAGGTTCCGGCGCGGCAAGAAATCTCGGCATTCAAGAAGCAAGAGGAGAGTTTGCCGCTTTTATGGATAGCGATGATTTTTATCCCGATATCACAGTTCTTGAAAAATTATATAAAGCCGCAAAAGAAAACAATGTCAAAATATGCGGCGGCTCAATGTCGGAATATTATCCGCAATTTAAAGAAGTGAATTCCGAATATTTTAATGAATTTGAAGGTTTCCATTTTCATCAGAATGCTTTAATAGATTATTGCGATTATCAATATGATTATGGTTATTATCGCTTCATATACGATTTAAAATTTTTAAGGGACAACAATATAATATTTCCAAAATATCAAAGATTTCAAGACCCTGTTTTTATGGTAAAAGCCTTTTTAGCGGCTAAACAATTTTATGCGGTTACGGATGCGACATATTGTTATATACACACTCCTAAGATTTTTTTAAGAGAGCAAATCACAGATATTGTCAAAGCCTCATCTGAGATTTTTGAAATCGCAAGAACAAATAAATTGGAACAACTATGCCGATATGCGTATTATCATATTGGATATTTTTTCAGAGACAATACTTTGCCGGAGGATAAAGAATACTTTATCAAAACTTTTAAAGAGACAAATGCAGACTTTGATTATTCTCTGATTCCAGACGATAGAAGATGGGATAAGTAATAGGAGGTATTTAACGCAATGAACAAAAATGAAAAAATTTATATCGCAGGACATTCAGGGTTATTCGGCAGCGCTCTAATGCGTAGGCTTAAAGCAGATGGACATTCCAATATTATTTGCGCAAGTCATAATGAACTTGATTTGACTGATGGGCAAAAAACAATGATTTTTTTTAAAAGTGAAAAACCTGATTATGTTTTCTGTGCTGCTGCGAAAGTTGGTGGTATTCACGCTAACAGCGCATATATGGCTGATTTTGCAATGGAAAACACACTGATTACTTGCAATCTTATAAATAGCGCTCATAAAGTAGGCGTGAAAAAACTTTTATATCTTGGCTCGTCTTGCATATATCCCCGCAAATGTCCGCAGCCGATAAAAGAAGAATATATGCTTACCGCCCCGCTTGAGCCTACCAATGAAGGATATGCTCTTGCGAAAATAATCGGCGTTCGTCTTTGCGATTATTACAGAAAACAATACGGCGATGATTTCATAAGTTGTATGCCGGCTAATTTATACGGGCAAAATGATTGTTATGATGAGTCAAAAAACCATGTTGTTCCTGCCCTTATCAAGCGGTTTCATAATGCAAAAATAAAGAATTTGCCGTCGGTAGAAATTTGGGGAACAGGAAAATCTCGTCGGGAGTTTATGTATATTGATGACGCCGCTGATGCTTGTGTATTTTTAATGGACAAATATGATAGTATGGGATTAATAAATGTTGGCATAGGAATAGATACATCTATTGGAGAACTTGCTGGTCTTATTTCAGACATTGTTGAATATAAAGGGAAAATTGTTTTTGATACATCAAAGCCTGACGGTATGCCTAAAAGAATACTTGATAGTTCCAAAATTTTAAAAATGGGTTGGACGGCAAAAACGCCTTTATACGAAGGACTTCAAAAAACATATCAATGGTTTTTAAAAAATATAGTGGAGAAAAGATAAATGAATGGTTATGAAGAAATAAGGGATAACGATAAAATAATTGCTATTGTCATTCGCGCAAATTATCAACAAGATGGGACTAAATTTTTTACTCCTGATACGGACTCATTGCAGCTTGCATATATGCATCATCCTGCCGGTAAAATAGTCCAATCGCATATTCATAATAAAGTTATGCGCGAAATTGTATTCACAAAAGAAATTATATTTATGAAACGCGGCAAATACCGTGCGGATTTTTATAATGATGAGCAAAAATTGATTTGTTCGCGCATCCTTTGCGCAGGAGACATAGTGATTTTAATTTCAGGCGGACATGGCTTTGAAGCATTAGAGGAAGTAGAAATGTTTGTGGTAAAACAAGGACCTTATGCCGGTATTAATGATAAGACGCATTTTAATGGCAAAGAGAGGATGAAATGATTATTACAAGAACTCCGTTTCGTGTTTCTTTTTTTGGCGGGGGAACTGATTTGCCTGATTGGTTTAAAACACATGGCGGGGCGGTATTATCTACGACGATTAATAAATACCTATTCATATCTTGCCGCCAAATGCCGCCATATTTCGGTATAAAAAATCGTTTTGTTTATGGTTCCAATTCTGAATTAGTCAATACAATTGATGAGATAGACCATCCCGCTATCCGAGAAACTCTGCGTTTTATGAAATTGCCTTATGGTATAGATATGCACTATAATACAGATATTCCCGCGCGCAGCGGTATGGGTTCAAGTTCGGCATTTACTGTCGGATTATTGCGCGCATTATATGGATTGCAAGGCAAAATGATAGCAGATAGACGCTTAGCCGGCGAGGCTATATATGTAGAGCAAGATATGATTAAAGAAGCGGTAGGGTGTCAAGACCAAATAGCCGCCGCTTTCGGCGGATTTAATCATATAGTTTTTAAAGACAATGGTTCTTTTGAAATAAATCCGATGACGCTTCCAAAAAAGCGCATACAGGAATTAAATGACCATTTAGTGCTTGTATTCACAGGGATTCAAAGAATCGCCTCAAAAATAGAAAGTGAGAAAATAAAGCAACTCGGTTCTCACAAACAAGAATTATCAGATATAGCCCGCTATGTTGATGATGCTATTGATATATTAAATAATGATAAGCCGATAGAAGAATTTGGTTCTCTGCTAAATGAAACTTGGATACGCAAGATGAAGTTATCGCAAAGCGTGAGCGACGAAAGAATAAATGCTTTGTATGAGACAGGACGCAAAAATGGAGCAATAGGCGGCAAACTTCTTG
>JAISKX010000116.1 GCA_031260765.1 Endomicrobium sp.
ATTTGAGAAGACAAAACAGCCTCTTTACGAACATACATATAATTGATGATAGATGGGTCAGGTATGGCGCTGACAACGCCGTTTAATTCCCCAATAGATTTATTTGCTTTTTCAAGCAAAAGCGCTATTTCAGAATAATTGATTTTCGGCGGTAGCGGATTGGGAAAATATGTATTATAGATTTCCTCTCCGACTGTTATTTTGGTGAGAATGCCTTGTATGCCTCGTTTCATAGTGATAATCATATACAAAACAGTAAAGAAAGTAAAGGTTGGCGCACTATCCTTTACTTTCTCAAAAAGAAAGTTAAAGTTGAATCTCTCTAAAAACTCATTTTACCCATAACCGACATTGCGGGTCAAGCCCGCAATGATGACAAACGGAGGTTTTTAGAGAAACCCTGTTGTTATATATAAAAAAACACAAGCCTTTGGGGGCTTGTGTCTTTTTTGATTTAACAGATAGTGTCAGGGCATTACCCTAACGCCAAAAAGAGTATTCAGATTATTAGGTAGGGGCGAATAATTATTCGCCCGCCTTTGCTACCATCCGTCAAACAACTGAGGGGATTGCGGGTCAAGCCCGCAACGATAAACAAATATTTATATTTTTAAACTATTACCAGTTTTGTTTGTAATTTCGGCTCTTTGCTTTTCGGAGGAGTCGGGTATTTTCTTTTGCATATTGAGTTTCGGCACTTGTATTTGAAATCGCATTGTTGGCAATGGGCTCTGTTGGGAGTCCAGTTTTCTTGGGCAATTTGTTCAGCGGCTGTCATTGATATATTGATTGCTTTTTCTACATCTTCTTGAGTTCTTTTGGTATAGATTTTTTTGTTTTGAGACAGAAAATATATGCAAATTCTGTCGGGATTAAAACCGAAAATCGTTTTGCAGGCATAAGCATAAAATGTCAATTGCAAATCTTTATCAACTCTGTCTTGATGCCATACTTTTGCATGAGTTTTATAATCCATAATCTCATAAGTCCCGTCAGGGTATCTGTCTATCCTGTCTATTATGCCGATGAATTTATATTTGCCGATATTGGCGTCAAAGTTTTTTTCTGTATATAAAATCTCAGCATCGCTCTGTTTGAATGTGTCAAAATATTTTGAAAGCATTTTTTGTCCGCGCAGATAATATTCAAAAGCATCAATAGGAGTTAAAAACCCGCCGCTTCTCCAACTGTCGTCATAACATTCCATTAAAAAGTCCCAAGTTTCTCCTTTTTGAGAGTGGAATTTTTCCAATGTTGCGTGAATTGTATGCCCAAAAGATATGTCGGCATTTACCGGCGTGTGCAAATTGTCTATATAGATAAGTTTGTATCTAAACGGACAAAATGTATAAGCGTTTATGCGTGAATAACTTATTTTAAATTCGCTGTCATAATTATTGCGGCGCGGCTTTTTACCCATTTAAAGTTCCTTTTATAATCTCTATTGTTGAGGTGAGATTGCGGGTCAAGCCCGCAATGACGACCTGTAAAAATCATAATGACGACCTGTAAAAATCTATTATAGTGTCTCCGTATTTTTCGCTTCTAAATAAATTTAACCCGTCTATCGCTCCTATAAATTCCGTTTTATGCCTTTGAGAAAGCAGGATAGAATCTTTTTTCAAAATCTCAAATCTGACTATATTTTGTAAAGTCGGCTTAGTTAGAGACAACATTTTTTTATTTGCATCTTTATAAGGCGGTCCTGCAAAAACTATATCGTATTTATTCTGCAATAAGGCAAAATCTTTGATAATATCGCAATGAATGATTTTTGCTCTATCTGCAAAGCCCAGCATATCTATATTTTGTTTTATGAGTTTTAAAGAAGCCGCTGCAAGTTCTGCAAAAACGCAAGATTTTGCACCTCTTGAAAGAGCCTCTATGCCTACCGACCCCACTCCCGCATATAAATCTAAAAAAGAACAATCAAAAATTTTGAACTGCAAAATATCAAAAACGGACTTTTTCATCCTGCCAAGCATAGGTCGTATAGACAAATCTTCTTGCGGCAAAGTTTTTAGCATCCTGCCGCGAGCCTCTCCTGCAAGAACTTTTAACATCTATACTCCTTATAGCCTATTAATAAAAAATTTGAAGTTATGAGGTGGGATTTTTTTGTGGAGCTAAGGGGGATTGAACCCCTGACCTCTTGCATGCCATGCAAGCGCTCTCCCAGCTGAGCTATAGCCCCGTTTATCTTATTACTTCGTCTTTTGCCGCTTCCAATTCCAAGTCCACTTTTATGCCGCTGATTTTGGTTTTGGTTGTTACTAAATTGTAAATCCAAGCAAGCAGAGAGCACATTGCAGGATAAAATACTGCATAAAGAACTAATCCCATCAATCCTATTAATGTGGTTGTTATCATAGTAATCCATTCGCTTGTAATAAGAGCAATAATACCGAGTATAAATACCGCAATAATGTATATAACAATTCCTATTATGAGCATCATAGCGCATACTGTCTTAAAAACTGAAGCTATATCTATCTTCTTTAAAGAATATAAAGCCATTTTGTGCCTCCTTACAGCAATCCGCAACTCGCAAAACGGGCGGGAGTATATACTTTTTGTTTTTTTATTTCAACGGCAAGCCCCGCAAAGAATGAAAAAAGACAAAACCTTTTATTTTTTATACTTATTACTGCTGTTTTTGCTATCATTATTTCCCTTACTTTGTCTTTTTTAAGGAAATATGCTATATTCCCGCCTGATTTTAAGGCATTTGAGGTCTTTTAGATAGATAGATTATTTAGTTGAGCATAGGGCGGATGGCGGAACTGGCAGACGCACAGGACTTAAAATCCTGAGGCTCGCAAGAGCCGTGAGGGTTCAATTCCCTCTCCGCCCAGAGATTTCTTAATATAAAATCCTATTCATTTTACAAATAAATTTTGGTTTTTATCATAAGACAGCAGGCAGGAATTCCTGCCTGCTGTCTTATTGATGTTTATTAGTTAAATTGACTATAAAACGCGCTGCTAGCTCAATTGGTAGAGCAAACGACTCTTAATCGTTAGGTTATAGGTTCAATTCCTATGCAGCGCAAACCTATCCCATATAGCGTTATTGCGCTATAAAATGCGGGCGTGGCGGAATGGCAGACGCGTATGCCTTAGGAGCATATATCGCAAGGTGTGGGGGTTCAAGTCCCTCCGCCCGCAAATGAAAAATGGATTTATTGATACCCCCATTTCCCGCTTTGTGAGACTTTTCACCTTCAAAGAGTTTGCATTGGGAAGATTAAATATAATAAAGAGGAATTAAAGATGAGCGAGACAAAAAAAATTGAGTTTAAAGCAAAAGTTATAGATAGGAAGCCTATATCTATCACAATGGAAGTAGAAGTAGCGGCTGCGCTTGTTGGAACGGAATTTGAGAATGCTTTGCATTCCATACAAGGACAAGCAAAAATTGCAGGGTTTAGACAGGGCAAAGCGCCTATGAATATCATAAAAGAGAGATATTCATTAGATGCTAAAGATAAAGCTGTTGAAAATGTTATAAAAGGCACCGTTTTTGAAGCTTTAGAACAAGAAAAATTCAATCCTTTGGATATGCCGATAGTTGATGAATTGGATTATGAAATAGGCAAAGATTTGAAATATCATTTTACTGCAGAATGTCATCCTCAATTTGAAGCAAAAGATTATAAAGCTATCCCGGTAAAAAAAGAAATCTATAAAGTCACAGATAAAAGCCTTATGGAAAGCATAGAGGCTATAAGAGAATCCAATTCATTTTTATTCGAATCAAAATCCGATAAAGCAAATGCTCAATCTTCTGTTTCTGTTGATTATGAGGCTTTTGACGATAAAGGCGTTAAATTACCAAAGATTGAGGCTAAAAACTTTCTGCTCGATTTAGGGTCTGCAAAGACTTTAAAAGAATTTAAAGATGCTTTAATAGGCGCAAAAGTCGGCGATGAAAAGGATATAAAAATATCTTATCCCGCAGATTATCCAAATGAAATTTTGGCAGGTAAAACAGCTGTTTTTAAGACAAAAGTTTTGGCAATTAAGGAAAAACAAATCCCAGAATTAAACGACGATTTTGCAAAAGATATGGGTAGCCAAGATTTAGAGGATTTTAAGAAAAAAGTTCAATCGGTAATAGATGAAGAAGAAAAACGCCGCCAAGATATGGATGTTGAAAGACAAATCACAGATTATCTTTTAGAAAAAAATGTTTTTGAAGTCCCAAATTCTCTTGTTTTGCAGCAAGAGGATTCAATAAAAGAGAGAATGCGCCGACATTTGCGCGGGCATAATGAAAATGAAGAGTATATAAACAAACATTTAGAAGAAGGCAAAGACAAAATCAAAGAGGAAGCGCAAAAAACAGTCAGACTTTCCTATATATTAAATTCCGTCTATTCGCTTGAAAAACTTGAAATTACGGACGCTGATTTGCAAGATGAAAAAAAGAAAATGATTGACGCAAATCCGGATAGGCAAGACGAAGTTGAAAAATATTATGTTGAGAAAAAAGAAGATATAAAAATTTATTTAAAAGAGGCAAAACTTTTTAAATTCTTAATAGACAATGCCGATATAAAAGAAATAATAAAAGATATGCCTCTTAAAGGAAAATAAAATGCCTATACATATTCCCACAGTTATAGAAAAAACTCCACAAGGACAGGAAATCCGCTATGATGTTTATTCAAGGCTTTTAAAAGATAGAATAATTTTTGTCGGCGGAGAGGGCGGCGCGGTCACTACCGATTCCGCCAATGATTTAATAGCTCAACTTTTATTTCTTGAATCTGAGGAGACGGGCAAGGAAATAAATCTCTATATAAATTCGCCGGGAGGCATGGTCAATGCAGGTCTTGCCGTGTATGACACTATGCAATATATCAAAAGTCCAATATCCACTATTTGCATGGGTATGGCGATGTCTTTCGGCGCTTTGCTTCTTGCGGCGGGTCAAAAAGGGAAAAGATATGCTTTACCTCATTCAAGGATTATGATACATCAACCGCTCGTTTATGGAGGCGGTCTTTCTGGGACGGTTTCAGATATCAGCATAGAGGCTAAAGAGCTTGTTTCGGTTAAACAAAAACTGTCTGAAATTCTCTCTAAACATACGGGAAAATCCGTAGAGCAAGTTTTAGCCGATACTGATAGAAATTATTATATGTCTGCAAAAGAAGCGCAAGATTACGGCTTGATAGACGAAGTTGTAATCGCTTCAAAATAAAAATGATGGAAGGATAATATGGAAAGAACAAATAATACCAAACACACTTGCATATTTTGCGGGAAAGGAGCGCCTAATAAACTTGTCGGCAGAGAAGGCGTATATATCTGTGAAGATTGCGCAAGAAGTTCTACTGATTTGCTTGACAGAGTAGATGAGGTAAGCTCTGAAAAATATAAATTGCCGGAATTTTCTTTGAGGCTTAAAGTTCCAAAACCCAGCGTCATCAAAGCCTTTTTAGACGATTATGTCATAGGTCAAGACGAAGTTAAAAAAACTTTAGCTGTCGCCGTATATAATCATTATCGCAGAATAGAATATCTCACAGATTTCAATAAAAGGGATGATGTAGAACTTCAAAAATCCAATATTATGCTCATAGGTCCGACAGGCACGGGCAAAACGCTTTTGGCTCAAACTTTGGCGCGCCTCTTGCAAGTTCCTTTTGCTATAGCCGACGCCACGACTCTTACAGAAGCGGGTTATGTCGGCGAAGATGTGGAAAATATACTTTTAAGGCTTATACAAAATGCCAACAATGATATTAAAAAAGCGCAAGTCGGAATTATTTATATAGATGAGATAGATAAAATCGCTAAAAAATCAGAGAATGTTTCTATCACAAGAGATGTGTCGGGCGAAGGCGTTCAGCAGGCGCTGCTAAAAATCGTTGAAAGCACAATAGCCAATGTTCCTCCTCAAGGCGGCAGAAAACATCCCAGCCAAGAATATTTAAAAATAGACACTTCCAATATTCTATTTATTTGCGGCGGCGCTTTCGGAGGCTTGGAAAAAGTTGTTGAAAGGAGAACGGTAAAAAAAGCGCTCGGCTTTATGAGATATAATCCCGCTGAAAATGAACAAAAAGAAAATAAAACAACTCTGCATTCTGTTGAGAGCGAGGATTTAATCAAATATGGTCTTATACCGGAATTTGTAGGACGCTTGCCTGTGGTTTCCGTCTTAAATCCTCTCACAATAGACGATTTAATCCACATTTTAACCCAGCCTAAAAATGCCTTAGTAAAACAATATAAGAGGATTTTCGCCCGCGAAGGCGTGGAGCTTATATTTGAAGAGGATTCTCTTGTTGAAATATCAAAACAAGCTTTAAAAAAGGGTTCAGGCGCAAGAGGTTTGAGGGCAATACTTGAAACTATTTTAAAAGATATTATGTTTGAAATTCCAGATAATAAAACAATAGAAAGGTGCATAATCACAAAAGAAACTGTTTTAACAAAAGAAAGTCCGATTTTAGAATTCCGTAAAGGAAATAAGGAGCCTGCATGAGCGATAATATAATTGAACAAAGTAAAGAATCAAGATTCCCAAAAGTCCTCCCTGTGATGCCTATCAGGGAGATGATAGTTTATCCGTCTATGGTTTTGCCATTGGCTGTCGGCAGAGATAAATCCATAAAAGCATTAGAAGAATCTATGTCAACGCATAGATTTATTTTTATCGTCACTCAAAAAAATGTTCAAGTGGAAGACCCTTCGCCGGAAGATATTTACAGCGTAGGCACGGTTTGCGAGGTTTTGCAAATTCTCAAAATGCCTGACGGCACTTTAAAAGCTCTCGTAGAAGGGTTGAGCCGCGTTCAGTGGACTGATTTCAGGTTAAACGACGACGGTTTCCTTGAAGTTGATATAAAAATAATAGATGAAACTGTAAAAGACACTCCCGAAACTCAAGCGGTTATGAGAAATGCAGCCTCTTTATTTGAGCAATATGTAAAGCTCAGCCCCCGCATGCCTATAGAGATTGCCTACTCTTTAAACAGCGTGACAAATCCAGCAAGGCTTGCCGACTTAATAGCGGCTCATCTCACTATTAAAAGCGACGATAAACAGGCTATTTTAGAGTTAATAAACCCAATAGAAAGGCTTGAAAAAATTATAAAAGTTTTAAACTCAGAAATTGAGATTTTGGATATAGAAAGAAAAATCCAAAGCCGCGTCAGAAATCAGATGGACAAGACGCAAAAAGAGTATTATCTCAATGAGCAGATGAAGGCCATTCAAAAAGAATT
>JAISKX010000139.1 GCA_031260765.1 Endomicrobium sp.
ACTTATGACCCAGACCAAAGAGAATATGAATTGACAGGAGAGCTAAAATCTGCATTAAAGAGATTAGCAAGGGACATAAAGACATACAAATACATAAGGGTATTTTTGATAGCAAATGGAGGGGGCAAAGAGATGGGGCAAGTATTAGCGTCAATGAGAATGGACACAATATTAGAGTATTTATACATAAACGGCATAGATGCGGACAAAATGGAGACAGTGGACATAGCGATAAAGGACTTAGAAGGCATAGCCCCAACTTCCGTATCAAGAGACACCGTTGAAATTGTCGTTGACTATTTAGAATAAGGAGCGAGGTGTGGCGTTTAAGGAATGCCATATAATATAGTATAATGGATAAAATAATAATAAACGGCGGAAAAAAATTAAGAGGCACAGTTAGAATTTCAGGTTCAAAAAATTCAGCTTTGCCTATACTTTTTGCCTCTTTGCTCACAGATGAAACTGTTATAATCAAAAATGTTCCTTCTCTTGCAGATATAGATACTACCATCTCTTTTTTAAATTTTATCGGTAAACCTGCTGTAAAAATCGGAGATACGGTAAAAGCTGACAAGTCTGGCAAATACAAACATATAGCGCCCTATGATTTAGTGCGAAAAATGAGAGCGAGCGTCCTGATAATGGGACCTCTTTTAGCCCGCTTGCATAAAGTTTCAGTTTCTTTGCCCGGCGGATGCGCGATAGGGGCAAGACCTATAGATATTCATTTAGACGCTTTTAAAAAACTCGGCGCAAATATTGAAGTCAAAGAGGGTTTTGTTCATACTTCTTCAAAGGGATTGTTGGGCAATACAATAAAGTTTAGATTCCCAAGCGTAGGGGCTACTGAAAATACCTTGCTTGCCTCAGTTTTGGCAAAAGGCAGAACAAAAATACTAAATGCCGCAAAAGAGCCGGAAATTGAAGATTTAGCCAATTTCTTAAACGCTATGGGCGCAAAAGTAAGCGGAGCAGGGACTTCTACAATAGTAATAGATGGAGTAAAAAAATTGCACGGCGCAACTTATAAAGTGATTCCCGACAGAATAGAAGCGGCGACTTATTTGATAGCCGCCGCAATTACAAAAGGCGAAATAGTATTAGAAAATGCAAACCCAAATCATATAAAAGCAGTAATAGATAAATTGAAAAAAAGCGGAATGACAATTGAAATCTATGGAAAAACCTTGACGGGCGAGGGCGCATTTGTAGGGGCGAATAATTATTCGCCATCAACAATAAAAATCAAATGGACAAAGCCCTTAAAGCCGCAAAATATATTCACAGCAGTTTATCCGGGTTATCCAACAGATGTTCAAGCTCAATGGATGGCTTTGATGTCTTTAACAAAAGGAAAATCGGAGATAAAAGAGACAGTTTTTGAAAATAGATTTATGCATGCGGCTGAACTTTTAAGATTAGGCGCAAATGTAAAAGTTGAAGGACAGTCTGCTTTTGTGACAGGAGTTGAAAGCCTTTCAGGCGCTCCGGTTATGGCGTCGGATTTAAGAGCGGGCGCGGCATTGGTTCTCGCTTGTCTTGCAGCCAAAGGTAAGAGCGTAATATCAAGAGTTTATCACTTGGACAGAGGCTATGAGTCTTTAGAAAAGAAATTAAAAAAATTAGGCGCTAATATAAAAAGACAACAAACATAGAATGATAGGTTAATGACAGGCTGTTGATGAATATATGTAATATAAGGGAAAGCAAACAAAATGTTGAAAACAAAAATTATAATTTTCACGGCAATTTTATCGCTTACTTGCAGCGCGGCTTTTGCCCGCGATTATCCAGTTAGAGATTGGCTTGAGTTTTTTTCCGCTTACAATGCTTCTGATGGCGATATAATAAGCGTGATAGAAGACTCTATTATCTTCCAAGTGCCTCTCACAAACCCCAGCGGAACTAATGTCCTCATACGAAGCAATAGCAGCGGACTTAAAAATCTTGATGGGAATAAAACATATCGCGGTTTTGCGTTTTCAAATACAGACTTAACCTTTTTAAATATCAATCTCACAAAATTTTATATCAATGCTTCTTCAGGCGGCGCCATCAATGCAAATGCTTCAACTATTACATTCAATGGGTTAAATGTCAATTTAACATCAAATACTGCATTGGGGGCAAATAATAACGGCGGCGCAATAGCGGCTTTAAACTCGCGGGTAGATTTTGTGAAGTCAGACCGCAGATTGAATTTAACCGTTTTAGCCGCTTATAATCTTGCAGGTAGCGGGGGTTTTGCATATTTAAACAGTTCTACAATGTCTTTTTCGGATACAATATTGAATTTTTTAAGCAATTCAGCAACTAATGGAGCTGGGATTTACTCTTTAAATTCTTTTGTAAATTTTTCAAATTCAAGCGTGACATTTAGAGCAAATCAAGGAAATTACGGTATTGCTTTGGAGGTTTTCAACTACTCAGAAGTAAATCTTGATAACACAAAAGTCTATAT
Source organism: Endomicrobium sp. (assembly GCA_031260765.1). GTDB lineage: Bacteria > Elusimicrobiota > Endomicrobiia > Endomicrobiales > Endomicrobiaceae > Parendomicrobium. The sequence goes on from JAISKX010000139.1 coordinate 2,465, forward strand.
TACGAGCAATATTGTCAAAACAAGTCAGGGCGGGTCAATTTATGCGACAGGCGCTCAATCTAAAATCATATTGAACAATTCTTTGCTTGACTTCAAAAACAATGTGAATGCGAGTGGATGGACTTCAGGAATTATGTTAGTAGGATCATCTATATTTAATGTTAACGATTCCGAAGTCAATTTTACATCTAATACAGCTACAGGTTTAACTTCTTTAGCTATTAATAATTCAAGCGCCGTATTTAGAAATTCCCGCGCTAATTTCATAAGAAATACAGCCGTTTATGCTTCTACATTTACGATAAATTATGGAGCGGCTGCTTTGATAGTTTGGAATGGAGCAAATTCCAATGCCAATTTCATTGATTCAAGAGTTATTTTTACAAGTAATTCTGCATTGGGGGCTTCTGTGGGAGGAGCGGTTACTTATGGCAACAATGGCGGGAAAATACTTTTTGAAAATTCAATAACTACATTTACTCACAATGTTTCAGAATATGGATACGGCGGAGCAATTGCTCTATACGGCGTCGGAGGAATTGCATGGCTTGATTTTAGAGGCGGCAGAGTCTCTTTTATAGATAATTCCGCAGGTTCTTACAGCGATTCTGCGGACTCTTACGGCGGAGCGATTGCCGATAGTCTTATTTTATCCGCTTCCGTCAATTTTTCATCTATGGCAAGCGCTTATTTTTTACATAATGTGGCTATAAGTTATGGCGGCGCTATAACGCTTTTGTCCCGTTCCACAACAAATTTTTACGGCTCTGATGTTAATTTTACCGCCAATACTTCAGTTGATGGGAACGGCGGCGCTATATATATGGATAGGTCAAGACTAAGCTTTATCAAGTCCGCAGTGAGCTTTTCAAGCAATGCAGCTCTTAATGGAGATGGCGGCGCTTTTTATGCTCAAGACGCTCCGCCGCAGATATCTTTCTTAAATTTCAGCAGTTCAAATATCAATTTTGCTTTCAATAGCGCTCAAAACGGCGGCGCTTTATATTTGCAATATGTGAGAACAGTTTTTGAATACGGCGTTTTTGTTTTTGAAGGCAATAAATCGCAGTTGAGAGGCGGAGCCTTGTATGTTGATACGGCAAGGACTACATTTAACAATGTGGATTTGAGATTTAACAATAACACAGCTTTGAGTTCCGGCGGAGCTATATATCAATACGGCGAGATGAGAACTTCCTCACACAATGTCCTTCTTTCTTTTATAGGAAATAAAGCTTATGCCGGCGGAGCTATATATTTTAAAGGTTATGGCAGCAGCGGAGATAGCATGGAGTTTGCAAATATAATAGCAAAAGACAATATAGCCGTATCCTTAGGCGGAGCTATATATATTGAACCCAATACCGCCATCAACCTGCAGTCTCAATTTAAAATAAGCGCTTTAGACAGAGATGTTCTTTTTGATAACAATAAAATGGCAAACGGCGCAATCCCAAACGATATTTATATTGAAAGCAAAACCGATTTGATTTTTAATGCCGCCGAAAACAGAAATATAACTCTAAATGGAGGCATACTCGGAGGATTTGTAATAGGCGATGCAAGCACAATTAGAAAAATAGGCGCTGGAAATATGTATCTTGCTCCATCCGATTTTAGAGGCAGAGTAGTGCTTGACGAAGGCATTCTCTATACTGCTGTAAATAGCACAATCTCGGGCGTTCAATTTTCAACTTTCAGCATACTTGAGATAGGACCGAATGCAAAATTTTCAACAGTTGATAATTTTAAAGACAGAATCAATGTATTAAACTTGTTTGTAGTGATAGGTTCTTTGGAAATGGAAATCAATTATTCTAAAAACGAAGCTGATTTCATATACGGATATGAAGTTTTTCTTTCCACATATTCTATTTTAGGATTAAAAATAACAGGCGGCGGCGCCAGCGATACTATAATAGGCAGCAGCGTGCCTGTGATTTTTGCTGATAGAACTCTAATCAATCGTTTTAAAAACGATAGAATTATTGATAGAAGAATTATATACGATGTAATCACAACGACAAAAAATATAGGGGCTGAAATATGGGTAAAAGCGTCTGAAATCATAAGTTTGCAATCTCATGCGATAACCCATAATCAAAAAGCAGTAACTCCATTTATTGAGGATTATATAGATTTGGGGAAAACCAATAGAATTACCGAAGCTTTGATGTCTTATGCTTCTAAAGGCGAATATGATAATTTCCGTTCAGTATTAGACGCTATACATGGACAGATTTACGCTAATGTTTTAAGAACAGGCGCCCGCAATGTCGGCTTAAACAGTTTATATGAGAGAATAACTCCTCAATATGATGAAGCAGAAATTCCCGCCGCTAATATTTGGGTTGAATTATATGCCGCTGGAAATACAATCGCTGCGACGAAAAATGCTTCAAACGGAGATTTTAAATCGGACGCTTTTGGTTTTAGAGTCGGCGGAGATTTGTTTTCCGACAAATCAAAAAATGTTGGAATATATTTGAGATATGGAGCTAATAATTTCACACAAGGCGTAGATGAGGCGTTTGTGGGGGATATAGAGTTTGGACTCTATGGCGGTTTATTTAATTTATTTGACCAAAGTTTGGATATCAAAGGAAATTTGAGCGGCGGACTTCAACAATATGATGTGTCAAGGAAAGTTTTGGGATTAAATCCAAAATCAGATTTCAATGCTTTAAGCGTCAGAGGCGGGATTGAGGCTGACTATCTTATTTTTATTCCCAATAATCTAATATTTACTCCTTTTATATCGCTCAATGCCGGCTATACTACAAATCCTGAAATAGATGAAATAAATGGAGAGGAAGCCAATTTGAAAATATCAAATAATTCCTATCTCAGATTTGAAACGCTTTTTGGTATTGGGCTTTCTTCAAACAAAAATGACAAATTTAATTGGGCAGGAAAAATCTATGGCAAGATTTTAGCCGAAGGCGATAAAACAGAATATGACAATCAATTCAGTGATATGAACTCCCCAGAATTTAGAATAAAAGGTTATGAAGAAGATGTTTTCTCGGTGGGGGTAGCGTTGAGCGGAAAATATCAATTTAATTCAAAGATTTCTGCAGGAATAAATGTAAATGGAGAATTGGCGGCTAATACTAATGGATATTTTGCAGGCGCATTTTTTAACTATAAGATTGGCGGCGCAAATATACAAACACAGACAAGAAATAAGCCTGTTAAAACGCCCAAACCAATGAGAGAATACGATGATTCTTGGAGATTTGTAGATGAAGATATAAATATTGCTTTTGGACAACAAGGGCAAAAAGAAGAACCCATTGACGAGCCTGTTCTGGTAGAAATTTCAGCAAAACCAGTAGATGAATTGGGTAAAGCGCAATATAGAAGAAAGAATGCTTTGATTTCATTCCAACTCTTAGCCGCAGTGTTTGAGCCAAATTCTGCCGTATTGAGCCCTATTTCTAAAAGAAGCATAAAAGAAATAGCCGAGCAAATCAAAAAAATCCCCAAATATAAGATGATAACAGTAGAAGGGCATACTGATTCTATAGGGGATAATCAAAATAATGACGCTTTGTCTGTAGAAAGGGCGAAAGCCGTTTCTGAAGAGTTAGCCAAAAATGGTATAGATGAATCTAAAATACAATATATAGGTTTGGGCAAAAAGTTGCCTATACGCAGTGATGCCACATTATTAGGCAGACAAGCCAATCGCCGCGTTGAAATATATGTTGAGTAGCGTATTTCCGCTTGGAGCGGTTTTGAGAAAAGCGAAAAGAATGTGAGGAATGTGTGAAACATCTCCGACGACAAATAGTTTGACTTAAAGCAGTCGTTCTGATACAATCTGCGCCGTTTTGTGAGTAGTAATGTTCTTTTTTTTGGGGATGTGGTGTAGCCTGGTTTAACACACTGCCCTGTCAAGGCAGAGACCGCGGGTTCAAATCCCGTCGTCCCCGTTTAAAAATGAATCTGTATTTCCTCTTACCCTCGCCCCTTGAGGGAGAGGGTGTCGCGAAGCGGCAGGTGAGGGGTGTCGCGAAGCGTATAGTAGTTGTGCGAAGCGCAATTGAAAATTAAATATTGAATAATTTGTAGTAATCTTCGGGGAAGGTGAAAATCCTTATCGGCAGTATAGCCTGCCAGTCCGCTTTTGCGGATCGAATCTGTGTAATTCAGATGCCGACGGTATAGTCCGGATGAAAGAAGATACGATAGAATTTTGTTTTTCTATTATAAAAACCTCCGAAGCATTGGAGGTTTTTTCTTTTTATGGACAAAAAATATATGAAAGTTGCAATAGAATTGGCAAAAAAAGGCTATGGCAAAGCCGCGCCAAATCCTATGGTGGGTTGTGTGATAGTAAAAGACGGCAAAATTATAGCCAAAGGCTGGCATAAATGTTTCGGCTCAAAACATGCAGAAATAGACGTTCTTTGTAAAGCAGACAAAAATGCCCAAGGCGCGGATTTATATGTCACTCTTGAGCCTTGCAATACATTCGGCAAACAGCCGCCTTGCTCAGACAGTATAGTAAAAGCAGGCATTAAGAGAGTTTTTTATGCCGTCAAAGACCCCAATGTGAGCGGCTCTCATAAATTTCTTGTTCAACATGGTATTGAAGTTCATTCTGGGTTATTATCTAATGAAGCAAAATTTTTAATCAAAGAGCATAGGGAACATCTTAAAGTTAAAAATAGAGTTTCCATAAAAGCCGCAATGACATTGGACGGGAAAATAGCAACTCAAAATTATGATTCAAAATGGATTACTTGCCGAAAGTCAAGAGATTTTGTCCATAAGTTAAGAACTCAATATGATGCAGTTTTGATAGGGTCAAACACCGCTTTAAAAGACAATCCCTTTTTAACCGCTCATTCAAAAGGGAAAAATCCTATAAGAGTTGTTTTGGATTCAAAATTAAGCATCTCCAAGAATTCCAATTTATTAAAAGATTTCAGCCCGACAATTATTTTCTATGATGAGTCCCTTAAAAGCATAGCAGAGCATTTTCGCCAAAAGCATATAATTTTAGCGCCTATCAATATTAAAAAGTCAAAAGAAAATTTTAATATCATAATAGACAAATTAAATGTTTTCGGCATAAAAACAATTCTAATTGAAGGCGGCTCAGAAATCATATCGTCCGCCTTATTTTCAAAATGCGTCAATGATATATTTTTCTTTATTGCTCCAAAAATAATAGGCGGAAAAAATTCAATTTCCGCAGTAGGCGGCAAAGGAGTATCAAAAATCGCAAATTCTTTAAAAGTCCAAAACATGACATTTGAAAAAATCGGACAAGACTTTTTAATCAGAGGTAAATTAAATGTTCACAGGAATAATTGAAGATATAGGCACAGTTCAATCTCTATCAGCCAGCCGCATTTGCATAGAAAGCAAACTTGGCGGTATTAAAAAAGGCGACAGCATATCAGTCAATGGAGTATGTCTTACAGCAGTCTTGATAGATAAAAATTCCATTTCTTTTGATTACAGCCCCCATACGGACAAAATCACAAATCTTTCTTCTTTAAAGGCTAATTCAAAAGTGAATTTAGAAAGGGCTTTAACTCTTTCAACAAGGATTGGCGGGCATATTGTAAGCGGTCATATAGACTCTAAGGCTGAAATAAAAAACATTCAAAAGTTGGACAGATTTTTTAAAGTTGATTTTTCTTGCGGACAGGAAATTTTAAAACATTGCGCCGATAG
>JAISKX010000027.1 GCA_031260765.1 Endomicrobium sp.
GCAATCAAATTAAGAAACTAACAAAAAAATCCTCAGATAAGGGATTAAATCAAAAAGAAAAACAAAAATTGACAGATGCTCAGACAGAATTCAAAAGCAAGAGAAAAGATGTGCAGGAAAAACTCATAAAATTTTCAACAAGAATACCCGTTTTTATGTATTTAACAGATTACAGAGAACAAACTTTAAGAGATGTAATAACAAAAATAGAATCAGATTTGTTTAAAAAAGTAACGGGCTTAAAAATATCTGATTTTGAACTTTTAACTAATATAGGCGTATTTAACAGCGCTTTAAGGAATGACGCTGTTTATAAGTTTAGACGGTATGAAGATGCAAGTCTGGAATATGCAGGCGGAATGGATAAACATAACAGCGATAATATAGGACTTTACGATACTGTTATAAAAAAAGATACTCCTATTTTTGTATCTGAAAATTAATGATGGATTATAACTATATGGATATTAAAGAACTTCTTGATTTAAGCGAGGCGCTTGGAGCGACTATGGAACGGAGTATTTTATATTCTATTAAGGAGGAGGCAAAATGCCTGATTTTATGACAATCCCTTGCGGGATAACAGCAATAGTGCTTATTTATTTGTTTGTTAGCAATGCCGTAAAAGAAAATGATGTGGATAAAAGAATAATTAACTATTACAAAAACGGACAAATTAAAAAAGCGGAAAAACTATACAGGCGGCTCAATCCCAACGACGAGACAAAGGCTGAAATAGAAAAAAGTCTTGCTGAAAACCGAAGAGAATACAAGCGCATGGGATACGGGCGTATGCCCCGTGACAAATAAGCAAATATGCGTTGTAAAAGACATAATAAGTAGAAATTTGGTAGAGCAAGTAAAAGAAGCCATTGAATATATGATTAAATATATAGACGGCTAAAAATCGCTTTAAATCAAAAACAGTAAATTTGATAGTGGGAAAGCATAGTCACATTCATCGCAAAACTTAATATGTATTGACAAACACCGCCTTATTGTGTAGTTTATACAAAACAAAAGCAGGGAGGACAAGTGATAGAGATTAAATCTTTGCCCATATATGACAAGTGGTTTTTTGACCAAACCCGTGAAGTCCAAGCGGTAATTGTGAGCAATCTAAATAGGGTAAAAGCAGGCAATACTTCTAATTGTGAATCAAAGAGAGATGGGATTTCTGAAATAAAAATACATTTTGGAAAAGGCGTTAGAGTGTATTACATAGCAGAAACAAAAACACTATTTAGATTGATATGGGGCGGCTCTGATAAGAAAAGACAAACTGCTGATATTGAAAAGGCAATAAAAATAAAAAAAGCTATACGGAGGTAAAAATGAAAAACAATAAAGAGGATTTTATTATTACAGATGAAGATGTCAAAATTGACGGCATTGATTTCTCTGAAAAATACGCGAGGCATTTAAAAAATCATCCTGATGAATTAAAGTATTACAAAGAGCATATTTCCAAAGAGTATAATCAGACAAGAGATAAAAACTTGTTATTAGAGGGTTTAAAAATTGTAGCAATGGCAGAGGGCAAAGTAAGCGATATGGCAAAAAATGCCAATGTTAAAAGAACAAGCGTATATAGAATGCTCTCAAAAGACGCTAATCCTTCTTTTGACAGCATTGTATCTTTTGCAGGCGATGTAGGAATAAATTTTAACGCTTGTTTAGCAAGATAAGTTTGTCACAACCCGCCTTTTTACCACCACTATTATTTGTCCCACTGAAACTTTGCTATCCCGCCAAATGTTAAAAGAGCCGTTGCCGTTCTTGTTTTTGCCTTTATCATTGATGCCCCCTGCCTTCCCATAAATCCTAATAATCCTCAATTCACCACTTAAAACACAACTTTTCATGGTTATACCGTGAAAAATAAACAAAAATGCAGACTTTTTTCGATATATGTTGAAAAAGTTGACAAAATTGAAAGGATTTTAATTACAAACGACAATGCAGAATCCTAATTTGCTTAAACTTAGGATTCTACGCATTTCTGCTGCTTATGAAACGCTGTTTTTCAATTTATTGTATTGACAACAGCATTTTGATTGTAGTAGTATGGTTGCAAATCCAAAGTAATAGTTGGAATTTGCAAGGTTGTTTTAGGGGGATAATGGGCAAAAGACTTGTAAAAGCGCCGAAAGTTTATATCTCGGACGCCGGCATAACAGCGGCATTGCTCAATATCTCGTCTTTTAGCCAATTAGCGGGGCATCCTTCTATCGGCGCGATTTGGGAAAGCGTTGTTCTTGCGAATATCAAAGGTTGGTATCCCAATGCCCAGATTTATCATTATAGGACATCGTCTCAATCCGAAATGGATTTTGTGATTGAAATTAAAGGCAAGATTTTTGCCATTGAATGCAAAGCAAGCCATTCTCCGATATTATCAAAAGGAAGTTATTTTGCCATAGAAGATATAAAACCTATTACAACTTTCGTTGCCATCCCATTTGAAGACAATTGGAATATCAAAGAAAATATAAAAGTTGTTTCTCTATCAAAATTAAAAAAAGAATTTGAGGCGGCATTATCTTCTGATTTTTTTTCCCCCTCACCGCATAGCCCTTCTGCATATCACATATAATCTTAATAAAGTGGGAATAGGATGACTGATGTGTTTCTTAAAGCGCGATATTGCAATAATTATCAACACAAATATTCCTAAAACAATGCTCCAGCCGAAAAGTTCCCGTATGGATACTATAATAGATGAATGGATAGACATTTGGGCTTCCAATGCCCGCGCATAAATGGCGTCGCCGAGAGGCGAGCCGATGCCGGTGCGGATTAATCCCAAAATGCACAAGACTTGAAAATAATTTTTAAACGGCGCGGTCGCTTGAGCATAAACTGTTAGGGCAATAAAAACAATAACATGTCCAAACCCGCAGCAAATGAGCGGGAAATAAAGTTTTTCAATGTTTGTGTAAGGAGTGATTAGAAAATACATCATTGTTATATAAAGCACAATAAACGACATTCCTATAAAAGTTACAAGTTTGTGTTCCATCTTCAATTTTGCAAGACAATGCCAAGAAAAAAGCGCGCCAAGCAGCATACCTAAAACATCTAACCAATAAAGATTAGCATTACTCAAATAGTCCAATCCTAAGACCGCATTGGTAAAAATATTTTGCAGAACTTGCTGCGTTGAGAGCAGAATGTCTAAAAACAAAAACAGCAGCAGCAAATTCAATAAATTGAGCGTCTTAAAAGCAAAAGGTTCAATAAAAGGATGCCTGATATGAGTCATTCTCAAGATATTAGCAGCCAGCGATAAAAGTGAAATGCCCATTGCCGCGCGAATATATGATGAATGAAACCAATCCAATTGCTCTCCGTATTGCGCAACAAATATTGCCGCAAGAATAAATATAGACCACAATCCCATCCCAAGCCAATCAATACCCAAAAGCAACATTTTCGGCATTTGTCGGAAAGGCTGCATAAGAGTAAACGCCCCCAAAACCACAAGCAATAAAAGCCCGACGGCAAAATAATGTATATATTGCCAACTGTAATAATACATTATTCGGCTTGACGCAATGTCAAATACATGGATAAAACCAAGAACTACAAAAAATACTAATGACAAAAATACGGCATAATTATGAGTAGGCGCAACTTTGGGTAATATAGACGAGAAACATTCAAAAGTTCCAAATAATCTAAAAAATCCCGCTATAAAACAAAGCGCCATAAGAAGAGGTTGTGAGCGCACATGCGGGACAATTAAATTTATCAAAATCAATACAAGCGCGGCAGTTATCAAACAGGTTTGATTTGTAAAGCGGAATTTTAATCGGAACGCAAGCGGAAAATACATTGTAAGCCCTACCAATACCGTATTGCCCAACATTTTTACATCATCGGGCTTAAGCGATAGACTGTCTGCCATTTGATTCATAGCGGAAAAATACATACCGTTGGAAAACTGAAAAACCAACAAAAAGAAAATATAAATCCAAAACCGCAATGGGTCGGGGACAAATTCTTTAAAGGAAAGAAAACGAAAAGGGGCGTTTTGGGGCATATTATTTTTTCACCTTACATTCCGCATTCATTCCTGAACTTAAACGAGCAAGAATTTTCGGGTCATTATCGGCGGTAAAAACAATTTTTACAGGGATTCTTTGTTCTGTTTTTACGAAATTCCCGACAGAATTATCGTGAGAATTCGGCGAGTATTGCTCTCCCGTAGCATTGGAAATAGCGGCGACTTCGCCTTTAAACTTTATATTGGGAAAAGCGTCAATTTTGATATTTACTTTGCTGCCGATTTTTATATTTTTAAGCTGCGTTTCGCGATAATTGGCAATCAGCCATTTTTGCTCGTCGCTGACTACAGAAAGCAAAATTTGCCCCGGCATAACAAGTTCCCCTTCTTGTATTGTTTTGTCAGAAGTGTATCCGTCGCAAGGGGCAAGTATAACAGTATAAGACAGATTTAATGCCGCCAAGTCCACCGCCGCATTAGCGATGCCTATATTTTGTTTTCCTTCTTTTGTTTGAGTATTTTCTAATTTGGCTTTTAATGATTCATACTTGGTTTTAACGGCGTCAAACTGTTGGCGCGTTACGGCTTCTTTTGCAAGCAAATTTTTATGCCGATTATATTCTGCCGACGCGTTTTCAAACTGAATTTCCAACTCGCGATAGTCTGATTGCGCTTGCGCAAGACGCAGACGAAATTCGCTGTCTTCAATAATAACAAGCGTATCGCCTTTATGCACATATTGAAACTCGTCAAACTTCACTTCTTTAATAAATCCCTGCACGCGGCTTGATACTACCGCGATATTTTGGCGCACCTGCGCATTGTTAGAATACTCGCCGCCGACATGGACAAAGAGCGACGCAATCCACACAACTCCGCAAAGAATTAACCCGACGATAATGATATTTGCCGCAGTTTTCTTTTGTCTTTTGTTCATATCCATAATGTCCATAATTATAAAACCCCCATTGCCCAATATTTGTTTTTGGCAAAAAAAATGCGCAGAACCCTGTTTGCTAAAACTTAGGATTCTACGCATTTCTGCTGCCTATAAAGCGTAGGTTATCATAAATTTGGGAACTTTTCAAACGCTGGAACAGAACGGCTCTTTTAGCGTTCATTGGGAAGATAAGGTTTCAATTGGACAGAGTTTGCCGCCTTGCTGTCGGATACGAGCGCATTCGGGGCTAATTTTTAAGGGAAATTCAAAACTTGCGGCAGATAAAGGATTTAAA
>JAISKX010000165.1 GCA_031260765.1 Endomicrobium sp.
GGTAAATTCTACAAATGGATACAATTTCTGCCGTTTAAAACTATTTTTTAGCGCCCCCATACCTAATATACGAAAATGAAAAATTTCGTTTTTGAAATTTATATCAAATGCAGTATAAATTCATAAAAATTATACCAAATACCATATAGTTTTTGATTGATTAGCAGGATTTATATTATTGATGATATAAAAATGGACGGTTTTTGACTTTATATCGTATTTAGTATAAAATTTGCCTATGTATAATATATCAAGAGACTTTGCACATATCAGAAAAAAGGCGGGATTGACGCAAGTTGAACTCTCACAGAGAAGCGGGGTGGGTTTGCGTTTTATCAGGAATTTGGAGCAAGGCGGAAAAAATTTTAGATATGATAAATTTGAAACTTTGCTTGAATTTTTGGGACGGCATTTGGAGATAATAAAAAATGAAAGTCCGATTATTTAAAAATCACGCCAAAAACGCCAGATTTATATGTTCTTATGATAAAATACCGCAAGATTTAAGATAAAAAAGGAGGGGTTTATGACTAACAAAAATAATCTTTATTTCAGAAATAATTTGCCGGATTTAGTCAGAAATCATTTTGGCAAGTATGTGATTATATCAGACGAAACTCTCAAGGGTGAGTTTGATACTTTTGTTGATGCGTATAAAGCAGCCGCAAAAATGGATGCGAGCCATTCGTTTATTATAGAGCAATGTATAGGCGATGATTTAAGAGAGGTGATGTATAGTGTCTATTATTAATGCCACAGGCGCTTACAATATGATGCCAGCTTCTGACCTTAGAAGCCGTCTTGTATGTTCTGTCAATTGCAGCGATATAAGAACTCCTGATAAAATGAAAACAAAGTTTAGAGCGTTTTCACCCTAAAAATGTGGAGTTTTGAACATATTTTTCACGCGAAAATGTGAAGTTCTATATATTATTCATTGCAAAATAAGAAAAGCCCTCTGTAATCAAAATACTTACAGGGGGCTTTTAATAAGATAGATAAAATAGACTGAATTTGCCGTTCAGACTATTTTATCTGTCAGAGCAATCGTTCAATTGCGGATGATAGGTTTTCAGGTTTGTAGGTGGGGGAAAACCATGATTGAACAATGCCGTCGCGGTTGACTAAGAACTTAGAAAAGTTCCACTTGATGTCTTTTGCGCCTGTAAATGGAGAAACGCTCTTTATCTTTTCAATAAGAGCTTTGTCGCTCTCATCAACGGTTTCTGCAACCTGCTCTTTGAGATAAACAAAAAGCGGCGCGGCTTTGCTGCCGTTCACATCTATCTTGGCAAATTGGGGAAATGTGGTGTGATAATTTAGCGTGCAGAACTCAGAAATTTCCTCCGCGCTGCCCGGAGCTTGCTGTCCAAATTGATTGCAAGGGAAGTCCAAAATCTCAAATCCCTTATCGTGATAGACTTCATACAGATTTTGCAAAGCGGCATATTGCGGAGTCAATCCGCAATGAGTGGCGGTATTTACAATCAAAAGGACTTTGCCTTTATACTCCGCAAGTGAAACAGATTTACCTTCACGGTTCATTACCGTAAAATCATAAAAATTCATAATAGCCTCCTTATTTTTAGATTATTACAACAACACTATAATAATTATTTTTTAAATAATTTTCAAACAAAATTAAGGGAAGCTATGGTTTTGTATTTGATACAATAAATAAGCGAGGTTGCGGGGCAAGCCCGCAATGACGACAAAGACGAGGTGAAATTTTGCTGCAAAATAACAAATGCGGTTTTTATGCAAAAAAAATAATTTTATTGTTGATTTTTTTCTTTTGTTCTGCCAATATTTTTGCCCAAAATTCAGATATAATTGCGGACGATAATGTATCTCAAAAACCCAGACCGCTGATTGCTCTGTCTGAGGTTTTGATGATAAATGCCGTCGTGCATTCTTTTGACAGATTTGTTTTGAAAGAAGATTATGCTCAGGTGAGTTTTGACGATATCGGCAATAACTTTAAAAAAGGCTTTGTGTGGGACAATGACTATTTTCAAATGAATGCTTTTTCTCATCCATATCACGGCAGTTTATATTTTAACGCGGCGCGGGCAAATAATTTAACCTTTTGGCAATCAATACCTTTTGCATTTGCAGGCAGTTTTACATGGGAGTTTTTTGGCGAAAATAGTTATCCCGCAATCAATGATTTTATCAATACTCCCATCGGCGGAATGGCATTGGGCGAAATGACGCACAGACTTTCGCATCTCGTTCTCGACGACAGCAAGAGCGGGCTTGAACGGGTAGGACGAGAAACTTTAGCAGGCATTATCTCGCCTATGGATTTACTCAACAGGCTTCTAACGGGCAAAGCGTGGCAGGATTCTCTTGACAAAAAAGAACAAAGCGATTATCTAAAAGAAAAATTCGCGCTAAATTTTTCCGTTATTCACCGCCACATGAATGATTTGGATAAAAACCGCGATTCTTCCAATATCGCATTGAGTTTGCTCGCAATTTACGGCGAAGTGTTTGAGGACAAAAAACATTCGCCCTATGATTTTTTTACCGCCAACATCAATTTTAATATCCTCGGAAATCAGCCGCTTATCAACGAAGCAAGCATTATCGGAATACTTTGGGGACATCAATGGGAAGATAATCCATACACTTTTTTGACGGGCATTTTTCAGCATTTTGACTTTTACAATTCAAACGCATTGATTGAAAACGGCAAAACTCCCTATGAATTTGCCGAAACTGCCTCGTTTGGTTTCGGTTTTTATGTAAAAAAGCAGGAAAACGAAGACGAACTGCCGTTTTTTTTGGGAAGTTTTCACTCGAATTTTGTGATTTTGGGAGAGAGCGAGTCCGATTATTATTCGGTTTATGAGCGGGATTATAATTTTGGCTCAGGTTATAGTCTTAAACTCTCGGCGATAATGAATTTCACAAAACATTTCAACGCTGTTTTCAATTTCAAAACATATCGCATTTTTACATGGAATAATAATGATATTAAGGAATATCACAGCGTTCACGA
>JAISKX010000183.1 GCA_031260765.1 Endomicrobium sp.
TTTAAATAAGGCGATGACTGACGGCAAACTTAGCGATATAGTAAATCCTCTAAGCAATATAGTCGGTTATGAAAATTATGCAGATGCAAAAAAGGCTTATAATGCTTTGATGGGCGGCATATACTCAAAACTTTTAATGCTTGGGGCTGTTGATAATAATATGCCTGATGTGTATCAAAGAGTAAATCTCAATACAGTCAAAGAAACAGGTTTGGATTTGCCTGAAGTTTGGGCTATGGCAAATATCAAGGGATTTAACTTTGATACTGATGATGAAAAATTCACTTTCAATGGTTTTGGAGCGCAGATAGGCGATGATATTTTTAACAATGGCGAACATTTTGTAGGCGGCATTTTTGCAGGATTTTCCGCTAACAATTTTAAACAAGACAGCGAAAGCGGCAATATGACCGACATATCACTCGGCATATACGGCGGACATTTTTATAACAGCATCAGGCTTGGCTGGGCTTTTAGTTTAGGTATGCAAAATTTCTCAACCCAAAGAGATTTGAGTTTTGCAAATTTAAAAACAGAGTCAGATTTCAATACATACAGCGCAAGATTTGCAGGAGAAATCAAATACATTGCAAATTTTTATAATGACATCAATCTAACTCCATTTATATCGGCGCAAGGCGGCTATGTGATGAGCGGCGACATAGAAGAAAAAAGCGGCGCCGCCGCAGATTTGAATATTGAGGCTTCAAATTATTTAAGATTTTATCCCACGCTTGGAGTAGGACTTGAGAACAAAGAAGGACTTTTTCAATGGTTCATACAAGGCTATATTGGATATTTGATAGCAGGCAATAAAACCCCAGACTACAGCCTAACCTTCGCCCAAGCCAAAGATTTAGGAACGATTGATATACAAGGACAAGAATTAAACTCCGTTATATTCGGCGGTGGGTTGGGGTGCGAATTTGTATTTAGCGAGTATATATCTATTTTTATAAACAGCAATTTAGAGACTACGGGAATTGTTACGGGATATAGAGCAGGGGCGGGAGTGAATATAAAGATTTAAACAGGAGGAAGTATGACTAAGAAAATGTTGTTTGCCGTTATCGTTGGGTTTTTGTTTTTGTTGCCGAGCGGGGTTTTTGGGGATTATTTGTCGCCTTTTGATAAGGCTTTGATACAGACGGCAAATAATATATCCAAGTCGCCAAATATCCCTAAGAATACAAAAATGGTTGTGATGGGTTTTAAAGAGAGTTCGTCAAGAAAACCTTTAAAATTGAGCGCTGTGATTGAAGACGATTTATCCAATACTTTAATCAACAAAATGCCCGGCAGAATAATAGCTAAAAATCACATAGAAACCGTATTGAAAGAATTGAAAATCACAAGGGACGATGTTTTTGATTCCAAAAACAGAAAACAATTTGGAAAACTGCTTTCCGCAGATTTGATTATAACAGGCAGTTATTGGCTTGGCGACGGAATGGTAAATATCAATATTGAAGTCGTTGATATTGAAAACGGTCTTGCGATTTTTTCAGACAGAGTAAAAGTAAAACAAAATCTGTTCTCAAAGGATTTGTTTAATTGAGTCTTATTAAATCTATCATCGTTTTCGGACTTATAATTCTTATCGGAGCCTGTTCCTCTCTCCGTCAAGAGCCGTCTTGGCTTGGCAAGACTTGGGTTGAGGGTAGCAATTATTATTTTAGCGGCATATCCTCAGACAGCAATAGCCTGCAAGAAGCAAAAGAGCAAGCCTATATGAATGCCATTATCAAAGCCGCAGAATTTGTAGGAATGACAATCAACAATAAAACCGTCCAAACAATAAATAGCAATTATGATGATATAAACAGCAAAACCAATCTATCAATACAAGACACTTTCCTATCTCAAGCCATAATAAAAGAATTTCAATACACAAAGACAGACAATAAAAAGTTTGTCGGCTATGCTTTGATAGAATACAATCGCTCCTCATTAGAACAAGAAAAACGCCGCCAAGCAGAACTTGAGACGCAAAAACAAAACAAAATAGCCGAACGCAAAAAATTGGGAACTTTTACAATAAGCACCAACTCCCCAAGCCTAAACATCTTACTCCCCGACATCAAAAAACACTTACAAGCGCAAGGCTACACAATAGGCAATAGCGGCAAAACAATATCAATATCTCTAATTGAACGGCGTTTTTCCATATCCCAAAACGACATATATTCCTGCCATCTAAATATCTCCATAGAAATCAACGGACAAATCCAAATCATAAAATCCGCAGGCTATGGCAAAAACAAAGAAATCTCCCAAGCCGACGCAAACAAACAATGGATAGAGGCTTTAACGACACAAAATTAATCCGTTACTCTTGGGAGTTTTAATAAGTTAAAAGCAAAGACTTAATAAAATCTTTGCTTATAAATTTGAGTTCATCATTGATAAATAGAAATCTTGAAATGTCTTTTTGGGCGGTTTTAAAATTGATTTTATCTAAATTGTCCGATATGAAAGATTTTAAATTGGACTCGGATAAGGTCAAATCTTTTTTTTCTGTTTGAATAATGGCATTATTTAATAGGGTAAAGTTGAGTTTTACTTTTTTGCTTAAATACCATACTAAATCATAAAAATCGCGCCCTTTTGTGTATTTTCTAAAAAAGCAGGCGTGTAATTTTGTAGCAAACATTGAAGGCAAATCAAAAGTTTTAATGGATAAGAGATAAATTTTATTGATTGCAAAGTTATTGGTTTTCCACCCTTTTGGCGGATTGGCGTCAACTTCAATTTTGATTGATAATTTTTGAGTTTTCATAACGGCGAGGTTTAGTTCTTGCAAGATATTAGGAAACTTAATAAGAGTTTGATGGACAATATTATTAGTTTTTGGATTAGCCTCAATTTCAATTGCATTTTGATTGAAAAATTTGACTATATTATTATTGATTTTCTCAAAATTATATCCGCTTTTTTTAATAAGAGAAAAATCCAAATCCTCAGAATATCTGTTAATATCAAAAACAATTCTCAATGCCGTGCCGCCGGTAAAAGCAATATTGTCAAATGCTTTTTGGTCATAAAGATTTTTTAAAAGCATAATCTGCAAAAACTCTCTTACCTTATTGATTTTTTGTTGAGAGGACATATCGCCTGAAATCTGCTGTTTTAAAACTTCTAACATTTTACCCCCTTTATCAGCATACATAGATTTTTCGCCGCATCTTTTAATTTGGGATTGTCAAAAAAGTCGGCGTATTTAAGAATTTTTTTTGCATCTAAAATATCCAGATTTTGAAAGCGATAAGACTTTTCAAAAATTTCTGTATCTTGTCTATCAATATCCGACAGATTGAAATACAAAAAATCCAAAATCGCTTTTTCTGGTTCTGCTATAAAATAGTTGAGATTATTATTATCTATTTCAAGTTTAAAACCTCTGTATGCTTTTGATTTGATGTGCTGATATGTAAAAGAAGCAAACGGATTATCAATAGTCATCGTTTTTTTTGTAGAAATGCTTGTAATTGCCGCGGTTGTATCTGGAATCAGTTCATACAAACTCAATGCGCTTTCCATACTAATATATGAGGGCTGATATAATTGATTGGCAATAAAATAATTGCCTATAGCAATCTTTCTATCATCTTTATTGAGAATATATAAACCCCGTTTTAATTGAATCAGCAATCCTTTTTTAGTCCAAGTATTTAATTGATTATAGGCAGTTTGCCCCTTGTATTTGCGGACAATATCTGAACTATTGATAATTGGAATGCTCTGAAATTCTTTCTTAAAATCATTGAAATCCATCTTTCCTCCGTTTCCATAATTACCAAAAAAGTGGTAATTACGGAAACAGGATATATGTTTTATATACTGATGTCAAGAACTTTTTAGAGAGACCTGCAAATTGATATTGCGCGCCGTTTGATTAGAAAAGTCAAATATATTACAATTCCCGCCGTTTTGAAAATCTATACAAGGAAGGAAAAAATGTCTTATAAAGGATTGATTGACAAGTATAAAAAGTTTTTACCAATTACAAAAAAAACCCCTATTATCACTCTTCTTGAAGGAAATACTCCCTTAATTTCAGCAGTCCATTTGCCGCAAAAAATAGGCTTTAACGGAGAAATCTATTTTAAATTTGAAGGGATGAACCCTACCGGCTCATTTAAGGATAGAGGTATGACTATGGCTGTATCTAAGGCTGTGGAGGAAGGCAGCAAAGCCGTGATTTGCGCTTCTACAGGCAATACTTCAGCATCAGCGGCGGCTTATTCTGCAAGAGCGGGCATAAAATGCGTGGTCTTAATACCTGAAGGAAAAATTGCTTTGGGAAAATTGTCGCAAGCTTTGATACACGGCGCAACGGTTTTGGAAATTGATGGGAATTTTGACGATGCTTTAAATCTCGTAAAAGCACTCAGTTCCAATTATCCCCTCTCTTTGGTAAATTCCATAAATCCTTTTAGAATTGAAGGGCAAAAGACCGCCGCTTATGAAATTTGCGAAACGCTAAAACAAGCTCCTGATTATCAGTTTATGCCCGTAGGCAATGCGGGAAATATCACAGCATATTGGAAAGGATATAGAGAATGCAATGATAATAATTCCGAAATGTTTAAATTGCCCAAAATGATGGGTTTTCAAGCGGAAGGCGCGGCGCCTATAGTGCTCGGCAAGCCTGTGGAAAAACCAGAAACTTTTGCCACAGCTATAAGAATCGGCAATCCAGCCTCTTGGAAAACGGCAGTGGCGGCAAGAGATGAGTCAAAAGGCGTGATAGATATGGTAAGCGATGAAGAAATCCGCGAGGCTTATCAAATGGTCGCCGCTATTGAAGGCGTTTTTTGCGAGCCTGCTTCAGCCGCTTCTATCGCAGGTCTTATAAAATATGTCCGCAATGGATATTTTAAAAATAAAAAATCTGTAAAAGCAGTTTGTATTCTCACGGGAAACGGCTTAAAAGACCCCGACAATGCCGTCAAA
>JAISKX010000076.1 GCA_031260765.1 Endomicrobium sp.
AATTTTATATATCTTTAATTTATAATCGGGATAACGAGCCTCAATATTAAATGTGGTAAAAAGAGCCAAATCATTTTTTTGTTCGTCAGTAAGCGCCAAATTTGCCTTTTGAGCAAGAAAAACTAAATTGTGCGTTCTTGGCACATCAATTTCTTTGGGATTATTTTTTAAAAATAAAGCTTTTAATAGTTTTTCAATAGTCAAATGCCCGACAAACAAAGCCCAATGATATTCTTTTACAGAAAAGAAATGCTCCATAGAAACAAGATTTTCATCAGACCCTTTAAGCCAAAAATTGATTATTTTTTCATTGGTATTCATAATGACCTGCTTTTGTTTCAATCTTGCATAGCGGACAAATAATCATTTGCCCATACAAATTCTGTTTTGATTATTGCTATACAATACTGCTCATTTCATATAATTCATGCGGGGCAATGTCTTGACCATTTGCCCACTCTATACCTGCGCCATTGGGTAATGAATGGACGGTTTTAAAATATTTCTCATCCCTTAATTGTTCATACCAAGAACCGCTTATATACGGCGCAACATCAAAAATCTTTGTTTCGCCAGTATCATAAAACAATTTCAATTTATAAGACGAAAGCGGTTCAACTTGTAAAATCTTAGGTTGTAACATAATATCTCCTTATTTCCAAATTTATTAGGGCAAATGATTTTCTGCGGCTTCGCCCAAAATAACATAATTTACCACTACAAACCCCGACTTAAATATTGCTTTAAAGACTTATATTTATTTTGCGCTTTTATATTCTTTCATCGCTAATGCGCTGAGTTCTGCAACTGACATTTCATCAAATAACCCTTTTTGCCATTGCGTATAATCAAAAGGCTCGCGAAGCATTAAACTAATAAATCTTTCTGCTTCAACCTTTCCTAAATTATCAGAAAGTATTTTCATTCCAGTATTTCTCAAAACATTGTCTGCTATCATTTTTGCACCTTTTTTACTTCGGAATGTTTGGATAATATCAAAAAGACGGATAAAAGACAAACAATTACAATAAGCCGTATTCTTTAAAGCTGAAATAGTCTTTGCCTGAGATTATTATGTGGTCTAAAAAGGATATGTCCACAGCATTGAAAGCGTCTTTTAGGGTTTTTGTGCTGTCTATATCGTTTTGGGAAGGTTTTAATGAGCCTGCGGGATGATTGTGAGCCATTATCACTGCGGCGGCTTTTTGTTTTAAAGCCTCTATTACGAATTTTTGCGGTAAAACTATGGACTTATTTACCGTTCCGCTCTCAATTTCACAAGAACTGATGAGCTTATTTGCCGAACTTAAAAACAGTAAATAGATTTTTTCAACGCTCTCTCCGCCTAAAACTGAATATAGATATTCATTTACCGCTTTTGGAGAGGACAATTCCCCTCTTGATTGAATATCTAAAAAAGCGTATATGCCTGCGAACTCTCTTAAAGAATTTATAAATAAAGCCGAATATTCTTTTATGCCTTCTATCTTGCACAATTCGTCAAAGCCTGCGTCAAAAACTTGTTTTAAACTTCCGAAAGAATGGATTAAATTTTTAGCGATTGGTTTTACATCTATGCGGGGCAGGGCATAAGTCAGCATATATTCCAAAATCTCATAATCGGCAAGATTTTTTAGACCGAGTTTTCTAACTTTTTGCCTTAATCTTTTTCTGTGTTCAATATAATCTTTATGAGATTGTTCCTGCATTAGAATCTCACTTTCGCTCTCAACTCTTTCTTTTGAGAAGCGTGTTTTTTATTTTCAAGAATCTTCTCTTTGGCTCTTTTTGAGCGTTTGCGTTTTTGCCTTCTTATCTTTTCAGCCGCTTGACGCTTTTTGGATTTTTCCCCATCTATAATTTCTGCGATTTTATCAACTAAAAGCCTTCTTGCAAGAAATCTGTTTAAACCTTGAAAGCGCTCTCTATGATATTTTACTTCTATGCCCGTAGGAATATGTTTTAACCAAACGGCTGTAGAAACTTTATTGACATTCTGCCCGCCTTTGCCCGGCGAGCGGATAAAACTCTCTTCTATATCGCTTTCTTTAACCGCATACTTTACAAATCTTTCCTGTAAATCTTTATGCTTTTTATCGGACACTCCGAAATTTAGCATACTATGCCCTCGCTGTTTAACTTCTTTATTAAATCGCGGGTGTTTGTAAAATGATGGGCGTTTATTCCGCATTTTAAAGCGGATTCAAAATTTGGTTTCATATCTTCTGAGAAGAAAATTTTGGAAGGCTCTATATCAAGAGTCGTTATCACCTCTTGATATAGAGCAGGGTCTGGTTTTCTATTGTGCATTTGATAAGAGGCAAAAATTTTATCAAACAATAAAAATACTTGGGGATATCTTTCATTTAGATAGGTAAAATGCAATTCGCAGATATTTGACAACATAGCTAAACGATAATTTTTGGCAAGTCTTGGGAGCAAAGATATTGTGCTTTCTATCGGAGTGAAAATGTCATTCCACAATAAAGTAAATTCATTTAATGTTCCGCTATAGCCG
>JAISKX010000172.1 GCA_031260765.1 Endomicrobium sp.
TTTGGTCTGAGGAAAACAGATTTCAAAAAATGCTTGAAGTTGAGATTTTTGCGGCAGAGGCTATGTCTCAAATAGGGCTTGTGCCTAAAAAATCCGTTGAAATTATCAAAAAGAAAGCCAAAATCAATGTCTCAAGAATCAATGAGATAGAAAAAACCGTCAAACACGATGTAATCGCTTTTTTGACTGCCGTTGTAGAAACAATAGGCAAAGACGGCAGATTTTTGCATTTGGGTATGACTTCTTCCGATGTTTTAGACACTGCCACAGGCGCTCAATTGAGACAATCAACAAAATTGCTTATAGCCGAGACAAAAAAACTCTCTTCATTGCTTGCCAAACTCGCCAAGAAATACAAAATGACTCCAATAATGGGCAGAACGCACGGCGTTCACGCCGAGCCTACCACTTTTGGCTTAAAAGTTGCAGGCTGGTATTGCGAGATAGAGCGCTCTATCAAAAGACTTGAATTTGCTTTGGAAACGGTAAGTTATGGCAAAATCTCAGGCGCAGTAGGCACTATGGCTCATTTAGACCCAAAAGTTGAAAAGTATATATGCCAAAAAATGGGCTTAAAACCAGAGCCTATATCCACACAAATTGTCCCGCGCGACAGACATTCTATATATCTCTCCACCATAGCCCATCTCGGCGCGGCTCTTGAAAGGATCGCCACAGAAATCAGACATTTGCAAAGAACAGAAGTTGCCGAAGCCGAAGAGCCATTTACCAAAGGACAAAAAGGTTCTTCCGCTATGCCTCACAAAAGAAATCCAATAATATCAGAAAATATCTGCGGCTTGTCCCGCCTTTTGCGCGGATATGCCTCAACAGCTATGGAAAATATCGCCCTATGGCATGAAAGGGATATAAGCCATTCGTCCACTGAAAGAATTATGCTGCCCGACGCTTCTGAAATTATTCATTATATGTTGATAAGAATGCAGTATTTGATTGAGGGTTTAAATGTCTATCCCAAAAATATGCAATCAAATTTAGACAAAACAAAAGATGTCATTTTTTCAGGAACTCTTTTGCTTTCTCTTGTGGACAAAGGGCTTTCAAGGGAAGAGGCTTATATTATGGTTCAATCTGCCGCTTTTGACGCAAGGGAAAACAAAATCTCCCTTGAAGAAGCCTGCATAAAAAGCGCGGACATAAAGAAATATCTATCTCTCGCAGAAATCAAAAGGGATTGTGATATAAAATTGCAGTATAAAAATGTGGATTTTTTGTTTAAAAGGGCATTTAAAGCCTAATAGTATAAAGAATGGAAGGATAGTTTTTTGAAATTTTGGCGCCCCCAACGAGAGTTGAACTCGTGTCGCATGATTGAAAATCATGTGTCCTAGACCACTAGACGATAGGGGCAAAAGGTTTGTTTGACTTGCAGGTTGGCTTTGAAATGAAATAAAAAAATGAGCCCGGTGCGGCTCGAACGCACGACAACCTCATTAAAAGTGAGGTGCTCTACCGACTGAGCTACGGGCCCATATTTGCTTATTGACGCTTCAAAAACCCAAAAAAAAAGAACCAGCGCAACAACTATTAAAATTACGACGCGCGGAGTATAGCAAATTTGATTTTAAAAAAGCAAATTCAATGTTAATTGAATTTGCCGCGCCGTAGCTTCAGCGAAGGCGGACTGACGGATATATGCGGCTAAAGCCGCGATACACACAGCTGAGTAAAATTAAGCGCAACAGTATATTCTCTTTGCCTTTCTCTCATTTTAAAAATATCACAGATAAATAAACGGTTTTTGTTATTGAAAAAGCAAGGAAAATCTAATCAATATCCCATATTTTTAGCAAATTGGACAAAAATTATTAATAATCGCAGGAGGTTTATGAAAACATTTGACAAAGATTCTTTTTTGGGTTTTGTTTCTAAAATAGAGGCGGGATATATTGATATTTATTTTCCGTCTTCTGAGGTTTTTAACAAAGGCAGGGGACAAGTCGGCGGATTTGTTGTAATTGACGGCGGACAATTTGGTTTTTTGGCGAGAATGGATTCATTGAATTTGCATAAACAAGAAAATGAAATAATTAAAGATAGCAGTTCACAGTTTTCTGTATCTGGCCGGGCTGAAATTTTGCTTGTTTTTGAGACAAAAAATCCAGATAATGTTCAAAAGACTGCATTTCAATATCCTAATATAGGCGCTCAAGTTTTTTCTTGTTCTGATGAACAAATACAAAAATATATTGAATCATTCGGCAAAAAAACTCCCCAAGAAATTTGTATTCCGCTTGGAGCTTTTGTATCAAGCGGCTCAATCAAGTGCAATATATCTTTAAACGCTCTTTTTCAAAGACATTGCGCTGTGGTCGGAACGACAGGCGGCGGTAAAAGCTGGACTCTTGCCAAATTGATGGAATCTGTTTCTAAAAATTCTAAAACAAAAATGATTTTATTTGACGCCGCAGGAGAATACGGCTCTTTAAAAACAAAATCTTTGGTTTTGGGAGAGGACTCTTATTTTCCTTATCAAAAATTATCAATCCCAGATTTATTTATTTTGCTAAGGCCTCAAGGCGAATCCCAAAAACCCACTTTGCTTGAAGCAATCCGCTCTCTAAAAATCGCGAAATTGTCTCAAAAAGGAGATATTTTTAAGAAAGCCTATAATCCCCGCAAAGAATATAATGATTTGTATAGACAATATTGCGTAGACATTGAAAACAATCTATGCGATTTTGAAATATCCAATTTGATTGCTCAGATAAAAGAAGAATGCGTCCTATATTTTGCCGACGCTTGGGGCGCGGCTGATATAAAACTCTATGATTTGCAAGCCTCTTTAATCAATAAAATAGCCAATATGTTAAACACAGCCCTTTTCAATAAGCTTTTTGGCTTTAAAGACATCCCTCAAAATTTTGTTTCCATAATATATGCTATTGAGAAATTTCTTGCCCCATCCCAAAAAGAAGACAATATATTGAGAATTAACTTAGAAAATGTTTC
This sequence comes from Endomicrobium sp., assembly GCA_031260765.1. Lineage (GTDB taxonomy): Bacteria > Elusimicrobiota > Endomicrobiia > Endomicrobiales > Endomicrobiaceae > Parendomicrobium. The sequence continues at coordinate 2,974 of JAISKX010000172.1, forward strand.
TTCTTCATTTAGCGCTAAAGAAATACTTGCCAATGCTATCGGCTCATATCTGCTAAATAAAGCGAGAAATAGAGATTTTAAAGAAAATCCAATCATTTTATTTATTGATGAAGCTCATCAATTCTTAAACAGAAAATCCAATATAGACAATGCCGATTATCAGCCTTTGGAAGCTTTTGATTTAATCGCCAAAGAGTGCAGAAAATTCGGTTTATTCCTATGCCTTGCCACTCAAATGCCCCGCGATATTCCAGAAGGCGCTCTAAGCCAAATAGGAACTTTTATTGTTCACAGATTGATAAATGAAAGGGATAAAGCGGTGATAGAAAACGCCGCTTCTTCTGCGGGCAAAGATATTCTGTCTTTTCTTCCCTCATTAGGCGCAGGCGAGGCTTTGCTCATAGGCATAGATTTTCAAATGCCGCTATTATTAAAGATAGACAAACCCCAAAACCCACCCCATTCAGACACCCCAATATTGAAATCGTAAATATTGTGGGGGCAGACCCATGTGTCTGCCCATTTTACTGCGTTTCGTTGACTTAAAGAATTTATTTAAGTAGAATTCGCCCTCGTTTTAGGGGACCTGTAGCTCAGTTGGTTAGAGCAATCGACTCATAATCGATTGGTCGTAGGTTCAAGTCCTACCAGGTCCAGTGTGATTAAAATTAAACTCTTGATTGAAAAATCAAGGGTTTTTTCATTTTATAGCTCATTTTTTGTCCTTTTTTGCATTGAATGCCCAAAATGTGTATAATTCGCACCGTTCAAAAAGGGTAGTTGGCTCAGTGGAAGAGCGCTCGCCTCACACGCGAGAGGTCATAGGTTCAATCCCTATACTACCCACCATCTAAATTAAAAGGGGTGTCAATGGAAAATCTTATACAGGATTTAGAGGCTTTATCTCAATTGCAGGATTTTGACAATAAAATCAACAAAGCAAAACAAAACATTCTATCATCTCCCGCCAAAATTGAAGCAAAAAATCAAGAATTATCGCTAAAAAAAGAGAAATTATCCGCTATAAAGAAGGATTTTGTAGCTTCTTCATCATCAATTAAAGAACAAGAGGCTCAATTGGCTCAAAAAGAGCAGGCTATAGGCAAATACAATGCCGAATTGAATTCAACAAAGACAAATGCCGCATATACAGCTTTGATTGAGCAAATCAATAAGGCAAAAGCCGATATAAGCATTATAGAAGATAAAATCCTATCTCTTTTGGACGGCATTGATTCCAATTCTGATTCTGTTAAAAAGGCTGAAAGCGAATTTAAAGAGTTTGAGGCTAAAATCAAAGCAGACATAGTCCAAATAGAAGAAGAAGCCAAAAAGAGTCAAAACAATATAACTGATATAGAAAAGGCAAGACAAGAACATAAGTCTAAAATCTCTACAAAAATATTGGAGCAATATGAGAGAATTCGCGAAGGCAATGGCGGGGCAGGTTTATCTTTTGTGGAAAACGGCGCTTGCTCTATGTGCGGGCTTGTATTAAGACCTCAATTGGTAAATCAAGTAAAAAAGAATACAGAGTTGGTCTTTTGCGATGGCTGCTCAAGCATATTGTTTTATAAGTCTTAAAAAGGTCTTTTAAATTCAGCCGGACGCGCAATCGCTGCGCTGGAAGATGAAGCGTAGAGGAAAGTCCGAACTTTACTTGTCTTAATATGCTGATGTATATTAGGGCAAAAAACGGTAGCAGGCAATTCCTGCAGAGCGTAAGCTCAGAGGTGCGAACAGAGACGCTTTCGCTGGAAACAGCGGAGGTTCCCGCCTTCGGTTTCACCTACGGCGTGGTAAAACCCGCCTCTGGTTTTATCTAAGGCGTGGAAAGTTTTATAGCAATATAAAATGTGAAACGGCTAAATCCTTACCGGAATGCAAGGCAGATGTTTTGCTGCTTGAGCATTAAAAGCGATTTTAATGCCAGAGAAATGATTGCGGTTGCGCGGCGCAAGCCGCTCAATACAGAATTCGGTGTATAGTCCGGCTGATAAACAACAGATTTTCTCTCTACTCTTTTCTAACTATATTATAGGAGGTGAACAAATGCCAGTATTAGCAACTTATATTTTAATTGGTATTGCAGGCGGGGTTTTAAGCGGATTGTTTGGGGTTGGCGGCGGAATTGTCTTGATACCGCTTATGACTATTTTTTTAGGCATGAGCCAGCACAGCGCCCAAGGCACTTCCTTAGGCATCATAATGTTTAGTTTTATCACTATGCTTGTCTATTATAAAAAAGGTTTCGTCAATCTCAATCTTGTTTTGCTTATAGGCATAGGCTTTGTAATCGGCGGCTTTCTCGGCGCTCAAGCGGCGGGGCTTATACCGGGGGCTATATTAAAAAAGTTTTTTGCGGTTTTGATGATAATCGTAGCCGTCAGAATGCTGTTTTTTAGCAAATGACGGAAGGGTAGAGAGAGAATGTATCATATCCCCATAATGCCTTATGAAATATCTCAAGTTTTAATTACAAATCCCAATGGCGTATTCATTGATGCAACTTTCGGCGGCGGCGGGCATAGCGCATATCTGCTTAACAAATTTAAAAATATAAAAATGATTGCTTTTGATTGGGATGAAGCCTCTTTTAACAATTTCAAAGAAAATCAAAATCTATTTGAAAATAGAATAACATTTATCAGGAATAATTTTAAAAATATCAAGCCTTCTCTTATTGCGGAGGGCATAAATTGTGTTGACGGCATTCTTGCAGATATAGGCGTTTCTTCAAAGCAATTTGACGATATAAAGCGGGGTTTTTCTTTTAATAGCAATTTCCTTGATATGAGAATGGACAATAGAAATCCTCTAACTGCCCAAGAAATAATCAATACCTATGATGAAGAAAAACTCAGCGATATATTTTATCAATATGGCGAGGAATATCGTTCAAGGCAAATATCGGCGGCAATAATTAAACGCAGAGAAAGAGGAATAATCAATACTGCCCAAGAATTGCGCTCTATAATATCATCT
>JAISKX010000019.1 GCA_031260765.1 Endomicrobium sp.
AAAAGCCATTCTATCGGAAGAAAGATAAAACTTTGCAATGTCCTTTTTATAAGAATAATTTATTTTCAAATCGGCGGCGATATTGTCATTTATTGTAGAGCCTTTCACCGCGGCGTTCAAAATAAATTCTTCTAAATCTTTTGAAGTTAAAACAATATAGCCGAAAGCGCCTGACAAATTGAAATTCAAGTTTTTGGAGCCGCTTATTATAGAGCCTTCCATTTTTGAAATTTTGAAATCTCTATACTCTAAATGCTCAAAGATTATATTGTGATTTAAAGCCAAAGAGGATTTATTGATAGTCCCTTTTACCGCCGCATACATTTGCAGATTGTCATTTGCAGATAAAATGAGATGAGAATCCAATAAATTGTCTTGCCTTTGAGTAATTTTATAGATAGCTTTCACATTGAAATTGAAAAATTCAATATCTGACGATAACAAAACTTCTTTTTGAGACATATTTAAAGAAGCATTGTATAAAGTGACGCAGGGCTGCCCTATAAAAGAGAGCCTATTGACAAACACTATAAGACCTTGCTCTATAAAGATATTGTTTAAAATATCTTGTATCGGAAATTTAGCCGATGAATTATCGTCAAAAACTATTTCGGCATCCGTTATAGATATCTGCCGTATATATTCTATCGGGCTTTTTACATTTTTAAAAAGGTTTAAAATTTTAATTTTTATGAAAACATCTTCAAGAAAAATTTTATCGTCAATGTTGATTTTTTTGATTAATAGGCTGGATTTAAAAGGCGAGAGTATGACTTCATTTGCGCTTATTTTGACGCCGACATCTATATTATTTATGCTTTTTTCAACATATCTCATTATGATTGCGCTTGCAATGATATAAACAATAAGAAATATTGCTAAAAATATAATTATTAGTTTAAGAATTTTTTTATTATTTTTCATTATTTTTTCCGTATAGTAAAAAATTCCCTCCCGTCTATAAAATATTTAAAAGGCGGGAGGGCGTTGTCGGCAATTGCTTTTTATGAAGCAGTTATTTATTTTATCGGAGTTCCTGTAGAATTTGCCAATTCTTTGAAACTTGCCATCAATTTTAAAGTAATAGCCCCCGGTTTTCCATCCCCAATATTTCTCATATCCGCTATGGTTATAGGCGCGATTTCAGCCGCTGTTCCCGTCACAAAACATTCATCTGCAGTATAAACATCATACATCGTCATCATCTCTTCTTTGACGACAAGTTTTAACTTTTCTCTCGCAAGTTCTATCGCCGCATTCCTTGTGATGCCGACCAAAGCGCCGGCAGACACAGGCGGAGTAGATATTACAGAATCCTTTATTATAAATATATTGTCGCCCGTGCATTCCACAACATAACCTTCGCTGTTTAGCATTATCGCTTCAACAAGACCAGATTTAATCGCTTCCATCTTAGCCATTATATTGTTGAGATAATTCATGGATTTTATATTGGGGCTTAAACTGTCGGGTCTGACTCTTCTTGTTGAAGCGGTAATCACTTCCAAACCCTTTTCATAAAACTCAGGAGGATATAAAGAGATATTGTCCGCTATTATCACTATTGAAGCGCCCCGAGCGCATTTTCTCGGGTCTAAACCCAAATCGCCTACGCCTCTTGTCACAAGGAGTCTTATATAAGCGTCTTTTAAATTATTGGCAATCAAAGTGTCAATCACAGCTTTTTCCATAAGCGCTTTGCTTATAGGAATTTCAAGATTGATGGCTTTTGCCGAAGACCAAAGCCTGTTCAAATGCTCTGTAAGCCTAAACACTCTGCCATTATAGGCTCTGATGCCTTCAAAAATCCCGTCTCCGTATAACACTCCGTGGTCAAAAACTGAAATCTTCGCCTCTTCTTTGGGAACTAATTTTCCATCGATGTAAATCTTCATTGCATTTCCTCCCCTGTATTCATATTTATTATTCTGTCTGATTTTTTTGCGAGTTCTTCATTATGAGTGACCAAAATCAGAGTTATATTATTATTGTTTGAAGAGTCAAATAAAATCTTTTCAACTTCTTTGCCTGTATTTCTGTCCAAATTCCCAGTAGGCTCGTCCGCAAAAATCACTTTTGGATTATTGATTAAAGCTCTTGCAAGCGCCGCTCTTTGCTGTTCCCCTCCGGACAATTCGCTTGGAAAATGTTTCATTCTATCCGACAGCCCGACCCTATTTAAAATATCTCTCGCTTCGCTTTCCTTTTTTTGTTTATCATTCCACACCGGCAGCAAGACATTCTCCAAAACGGTAAAATCGGCAAGCAGATAATGAAATTGAAACATAAAACCGATGTTTTCCCTTCTCATCTTGCACAGATAAGCATCGTTTGATGCAAAACAATCTATGCCGTCTATTAAAACTTTTCCGCTTGTAGGTCTATCCATCAAGCCCAAGATATGTATAAGAGTGCTTTTGCCGACGCCTGAAGGTCCTACAAGAGCAATTTTCTCGCCGGACTTAATATCCATATTTATATTGTTAAAAACCTCAACGGAATCCGCATTTTGTCTTATATAAACTTTTCTTAGGTTTTCAGTTATGATATTCATTTTATTTCCTAATTGTTATAAAAAATATCAGCCGTCAAAAAGCGGACGGCTGAGGCTTTTTTTCATTGTTTTTTCAATGCTTTTTTAATTTAAGCGGGCGGATTATACTATTTTTATATATCAGCGTCAAAAACGGCAAAATTAGCGCTTTTACTCCTCACGCATTGCTTTTAATGGGTCAAATTTTGAAACTTGATATGCAGGATAGATTCCCGCCAAGACTGTGATTATAAAGGCGCAAATACCTACCATAAAAATATCTGAAGGGATGATTGCCACAGGAAGTCTGTCAATATAATACACGCCTTGCGGAAGTTTGATGAGATCGGAATATTTTAAAATTAAGCTTATTGAAACGCCAAAAAATATGCCCAAAATGGAACCTGCAAAGCCTACTATAAGACCTTCGTAAAAGAAAATTTTTGAAATTGAGAATTTAGAAAAACCTATTGCCGACATTATTCCTATTTCTTTAGATTTTTGCGCGCTAAGCAATAAAAGATTGGATATTATATTGAAAGCGGCTACTAAAATTATTAAACCTAAAATCAAAAACATCATAATTTTCTCAAGCTTTAAAGCTGAAAACAGATTTTTGTTCAACTCTATCCACGCTCTTGACAAATAAACAGTCCCTAATTCTTTTTGAATTTGAGCCGCCACAGACACAGCATTATCAAGATTTTCGGTTTGGACGCTTATCCCGCTTACAGAGACGCCCATATCAAATAATTTTTGCGCAGATTTTATGTCCATAAAACCCAAAGATGAATCATAATCAAACATCCCAGAATGTATCACGGCGGCTACTTTGAATTTATACATCTTAGGGACTGAGGCGAAGTTTGCAGGAAATGTCAAAAGCACTTCGCTGCCGGCATAAGCCAAAATATGTTTAGCAAGCTCATTGCCTAAAACAATGTCTCTTTCGCCCAAATCGCCTGAAAAATCTATATCGCTTTCTTCTATTGTTTTTGAAATCTCAAGCATATCAATTTCTTTTTTAAAGTCAACAGCTTTAATTAAAACGCCTGTGGTCGCCCCGCTTTCTATATTTCTTATTATCCCTTGTCGGTAAATAAAAGGAGAAACGCCGCTCACGGCATTATTTTCTTTTATTTTTTCTTCAAGCTTTTTGACATCGTCAATATAATACCCGTCTGATTTCGTCACCACAATTTGAGGCTGTATGCCTAAAATCTTATTTCTTATATCTGTTTGAAACCCGCTCATAACAGCCAAAGTTATAATCAATGCCATAACTCCAAGCGTGGTTCCTCCTATGGCTATAAGATTGGTAAGCAAAGAGAAAAAAGTCTTTTTGCCCGATTTTAAATATCTAAACGCAATAAAAAGCTCTACTGATTTTTTTGCCATTTTATGGTCTCATTGTAGGAAATGTTATAACTTCTCTTATTGAAACCGCCCCCGTAAGAATCATCACAAGCCTGTCTATGCCTATGCCCAAACCGCCTGTCGGAGGAAGACCTTGCTCAAGCGCGGTTATAAAATCTTCATCATAGGGCATAACTTCATTGTCGCCTTTGGCTTTTGCTTCCATCTGTTCGCTAAATCTTTTTTGCTGCAATTGCGGGTCATTGAGCTCGGAATAAGCATTGGCGATTTCCATACCGTTAATATAGAGTTCAAATCTTTCCGCTATATCGGGATTATCAAATTTCACTTTGGAAAGCGGTGAATAGACGGCGGGATAATCTATTATAAATGTGGGATTTTTGAGATTTGGTATAACTTTCTCGTCAAGAACTTGGTCTAAAATCTTTTTGTCCGCAGCATTTTTAGGCAAGTCCAATTTCAAATCTTTTACTTGTTCAAACATCTTGCCGCTTTCAACGAAAGGCAAAAGTTTTAAGCCTGTGAACTTTTCTATAACATCAAAAAGTTTCACTCTTTCAAAATTGAATTCAATTTGAGCATTTATCGCTTTCGCCGCAGTTTTGATTAATTTTTCTGTGATGTCCATCATATCATTATAGTCGGCATAAGCCTGATAGAGTTCCAACATAGTAAATTCCGGATTATGATTTTTGTCTATGCCTTCATTTCTAAAACAGCGCCCGATTTCAAAAACCCTGTCCATACCGCCGACGACAAGCCTCTTTAAATACAATTCAGGCGCAATACGCAAAAACAAATCTATATCAAGAGCATTGTGATGAGTTGTAAAAGGATTGGCATTTGCTCCTCCTGCGAGAGTTTGCAGAGTAGGGGTTTCAACTTCAACAAAATTCAAATCTTCAAGAGTATGCCTCATAGAAGAAACGATTGCCGCCCTGTCGGTAAAAATCTTTTTTACATTTTCATTGGCAATCAAATCTATATATCTTTGTCTATATCTCGTCTCTATATCTTTAAGCCCATGCCACTTTTCCGGCAAAGGACGCAAAGCCTTAGTGAGCATAGTCCACTTGTCAATCATTATTGTGAGCTCATTGGTTTTTGTTCTAAAAGGTATGCCTTCTATGGATATGATGTCAGAAAGGTCAACTATCTCTTTAAACAATTTATAATTATCCGCTCCTATGGCGTCGGCGCGGACATAAATCTGAATTTTTGCAGAGCCGTCTCTAATATCTAAAAACGCGGCTTTGCCCATATTTCTAAAAGTCATCATTCTGCCTGCAACTTCTACTTTTATATCAGATTTTTGTTCTTTTTCAAGCGATGAAAATTCTTTTTGAATTTCCGAAATAGTTTTTTCAAGAGTGAATGCTTTGGCAGGGTAGGGATTGATTCCCGTTTTTAAAAGAGTTTCAACTTTTTGTTTTCTTAAAGCGATTAATTGCTCAATGGGCGCGCTGCTTTGTTCTTCCGGCTGCTGCTGCTGTTGTTGTTGTTGCTGTTGCTGCTGCGGTTTCTGTTGTTGTTGCTGCTGCTGCGGTTTCTGTTGTTGTTGCATTTTTATTCCTTTTAGCCTCCACTTTCGGCTACACAAAGAAATCAGCCCTCAAAAGAGGGCTGATATTCTTTTTTTTATTCATTTTTGAATGATTTTTTAGCTTTTGACGGGCGGATTATACTATATTTGCCTATTGACATCAAAATCATAAAAAATTTATTGACAAAAACGCGGAGTTTAACAGCACATATAATCTAATGGATTCCTTAAAATCTATTAAATTCTTTAAATATTGCGGTCTGTCTATCATTTTTGCCGCCCTTTCTCAAAAGTTTTTCTGTATTTTGACTAAAAACTATATAAAAGTCAATTGTTTTTAGTTAAAAATATTAAAAACTCAAGCTAATATTCACTTTTTTGCAAATCAAGATAAACAAATTAGACAAATTTAGCAGCAGATAAGACTGTGATAGGCATAATTCTATACAGCAGAGAACAACCGCTTACCTATAAAAAGAATGATTTTATTGTCCCTATTTCTTTGTCGTGAAATTAGGGTAAATATCTAATTAAGCTTATTC
>JAISKX010000209.1 GCA_031260765.1 Endomicrobium sp.
CTATTCTATGTCTTGTGAGTTGAGCAAGCAAAGCTCTTGAAACGCCCTCAATAGCAAAAGTAAAAGAGCAATGCTCTAAAACTGAAGAATGTCCGGAAGAAATTACTCTATCAAGCAAAGCTTTTATTTTCTGTTTTGTGAGATTTTTGCTGATTTCATCAATGCCTGACGCGCTATAACAAAGCCTTGCTGCAAGTGCGCAAGTTTCCTCTGGATTTTTTGTGAATTTTAATAATTTTATTTTCATTTTTAGCCTTTACTGTCATTGTTTGTGTTTCCTCAAAACAATTTCAATCCTTTGCGAACCGGTATTGTTTCTTCTCTTTTTCTGCCCAAAGAAACAAAATCTATAGGCGCGCCTATAAGAGTTTCAAGCCTTTTTATATATTTTTGAGCGTTCTTGGGTAGTTTGTCAAAAGATTTTATACCTATTATGGACTCTTCAAAACCAGTCATTTCTTCATATATAGGTTTGCATAATTTCTGCACAGTTCTTGAAGCAGGGAATTCTTTATAAATCTTTCCCTTATATTTGTAAGCAGTGCATATTTTGATTTTCGGCAGCCCTTGCATACAATCAAGTTTTGTAAGGATTACGCTGTTTATCCCGCTAAGGCGGACGCTATATCTTACGACAACAGCGTCAAACCACCCGCAGCGGCGCGGTCTGCCTGTTGTTGCTCCGTATTCACACCCTTTTTCTCTTAAAAATTCGCCTGTTTTATCAAATAATTCTGTTGGAAAAGGTCCCTCGCCTACTCTTGTTGTATAAGCTTTTACCACTCCCAATGCGGAATCGATTTTCTGCGGAGACACTCCCGCGCCCGCGCAAGCTCCGCCTGATATGGGATTTGAAGAAGTTACAAATGGATATGTCCCGAAATCTATATCAAGCAATGCCCCTTGAGAGCTTTCAAAAACAATCTTTTTATTTTTCTTAATAGCCTCATTGAGCATAAGGCTGGTATCTGCGGCAAAAGGTTTTATAAGAGGCGCAAGATTTTTGCGGTCTTTTATTATTTGTTCTCTCAGTGTTTTGATATTGATTTTAGCTTTTTTAAGGATTTCGGATTTTGCCAAAAGATTGTCGTCAAGCAGGCTGATAAAGACATCGTTTTCCAAATAGTCCGCTATTCTTATTCCGACTCTATTGATTTTGTCAGAATAAGCCGGACCTATGCCTTTTTGCGTTGTGCCGATTTTAACCTTTCCGCTTTCCGATATTGAGTCCAATATATTGTGATAGGGCAAAATGATATGAGCCTGTTCGCTTAAAAACAGCCTATTTTTTACAGATATTCCTATTTTTTTGAGATTATTGATTTCTTCTTTTAAAGCTTTCAAATCCACCACAACGCCGTTTGCAATTACGCAAACCTTATTAGGAAAAAGTATTCCAGAAGGCACAAGATGAAGAGCGAAAGGCTTATTGTTATATATCAAAGTATGTCCCGCATTATTACCGCCTTGATATCTAACTATAAAATCCGCGTCTTTTGCCAAAAAATGCACAACTTTTCCCTTCCCTTCATCTCCCCACTGCGTTCCTAAAACAATAATTGTTGACATAATTACCTTCCCATAAAAAAGCCTTTAAAAACAGCTTTTTGAAATTCAAACGGGCGCGATATTAGCAAAAAAATTCAAAAAAACAAAACCAACAGAGCGTTTTTTTTGTTTCTGACGGCGTTTTTGATATAATCCGTCCATTCCAAACAATAACTATGGAAGGTCGCGTCATATCTTTAGCAGTTCACCACGCCGTAGCTTTAGCAGTTTATCACGCCGTAGCTTTAGCGAAGGCGGAAAGGCAGAATTAAATGAAAAACAAAACCGAAGGTCACGCCGTAGCTTTAGCGAAGGCGGAAAATCAAATCATCAAAACAATTTCAAAAATCAATGCAAAAATGCTTTTTATAACAATGGAGTTGAAAAATGATGACTAAAGAAGAATTAATCAACTATTGGGTTAAAAGTTCGGATATGGATTTTGAGACTATGGAATTTTTGTTTTCAAGTAAGCGCTATAATTGGGCTTTGTTTTTAGGACATCTTGTTATAGAGAAATTGTTTAAATCTCTTTTTGTAAAGGGCAATGGGAAAGAGGCGGAAGTTCCTAAAATTCATAATTTAGTCATTCTTGCCGAGAAAACTAATATTAAACTTTCTATAGAGCAGGTAAAGATGCTGACAACATTTAATTCTTTTCAACTCAATACGCGGTATCAAGATTATAAGTTCAAGTTTTATAAAAAATGCACAAAGAAATACACAACTGGAATGATAGAACAAATTAGAGAGGTTAGAAAATGGCTAAAAACGCTGATTTAATAAAAGCTCGAAAAGCGGTTTTTCAATATGCCGATTATTTAAAGACAAAAATGAAAGTCAAAAGGGTATATTTGTTTGGCTCTTATGCTAAAAATGAATATAAGCAGGATAGTGATATTGATGTTGCTGTTGTCAGCGATGTTTTTAAAGATGACCCAGTTGATGATTTTGTTATGTTGTCAATGTTTGGTTATGATATTGATTCAAGAATAGAGCCTCACCCTTTTTTGATTAAAGACTTCAACAAAGGCAATCCC
>JAISKX010000228.1 GCA_031260765.1 Endomicrobium sp.
ATTCAATGATTTTAGAAAACAAATCTTTCGGCGACCCTGTTGATGTTTTATTGCACGACGCAGTCTTAAAGGCGCTCGTGCTTTTTTACGCAATAATAATGTTTCTAATCTTATACGGACAGACTGTAATATAAAAAGGAGGATTGTATGGTAATAAGCAAATTGTGGAATTTTTTATTGATAAAGGAGGATAGCGATAAGGAGAAGATAAAAGATATTTTCTACGATATGGTCGTTTTAACGCTTGCAATCAAAATTGTTTTAGCATTATCTATCCCTATAACAAGCGACGAGGCGTATTTTGTTTTATGGGGAAGATACCCAGCTTTGGGCTATTATGACCATCCGCCTATGATAGGTTGGTTTTTATATCTTTTACAATTTATAGGAGAGTCAACTCTTATTGTTCGTTTGCCCGCTATACTTTTTAGCCAAATAATAGGGATTGGAATTTACATATTCCTCAAACAATTTGATAAAAACAAGGCTGCTCTTGCGGCTCTTTTTTGGATAGTTTCACCTATAAATATATTGAATATCCTTGTTACGACAGATACTCCATTGCTTTTGTTTTCTTTTTTATCGGTCATTTTCCTCTATTACGGCATCAACAAACAAAACTATTTTTTTTACACGCTTTCAGGGATAAGTTTTGGGGCGGCTTTTCTTTCAAAATATTTTGCAGTTTTATTGGGGCTTTCTTATCTTATATATTACATAGCCTCTGAGAAAACTCGTCAAAAAACCATAGGTTTTATTATTGTTTTTGCCATAGTTTTACCTTTTGTCGCTTTGAACTTCTATTATAATTATGAAAACGGCTGGACTAATATTATGTTTAATCTAATCAATAGGAATCAAAACGAAACTTTTAAAATTATCAAGCCTATTGCCTTTATATTATGCCAATTGTATTTGCTCACTCCGCCGATAGTCTATTATGTTTTTAAAAAACGCAAGGATTTAAAAACCCTTGTTTTCGGCGACAGCCCTTTTAGGCTTTTTGCTTTTACATTCCTTGTCCCGCTTATGATATTTGCCATAATGTCCTTTAAAAAAATGGTCGGGCTGCATTGGATGATGTCTTTCTATTGCACTGTCTATATATTGTCATTTATATTATTGTCAAAAACAGAGATTTTAAAAAGCATTAGATTTATGATGCTTTTTTCTTTCTTTCATATTTTGATTGTTTTTATAGGGCTTTCTTTACCTTTATCAATAATACAAAACAATAAAAATTATCCGCTCGTCATTGCGAGTATGTATCCAGAAACTATAATTAATTATTTCAAACAATATGAAAATGAATTTTCCTTTGCCACTCCGAGTTATGCCGACTCTGCGGTTTTTGAATTTTACTATCGCAAACATGTCGCGGTTTTTGGAAGCGGCTCATATCATGCCCGTCAAGATGATATTTTGACGGATTGGACTGCTATAAACGGTAAAAATATTATGATTGTATGTCATTCGCAGCAAAACAAGGAAAATTATCAACCTTATTTTGAAAAAGTTGAGATAAAACAAGTTTCAATTAAAAATGCCGATTTTTATTTTGTGTTCGGATATAATTTTAACTATGAGATGTATAGAGATATGATTCTTGTTGCTAACAGAAAGGATTTTTACAATATCCCAAAATTTCTGCCAAAGCCGCCATATAATAAATACAGATTTGGCTCAATTTGATTGGTTTTTTAAATTCACAACCTTACGAAACTTACTTATTAAATAAAGAGGAATTTCAAATAGATTATTATTGCGGCTATAATCTAATAATGACGAGCGAACGGCAATCGGCGGTTCGTATGTCTCTATAAAATATTTTAGGCTTTTGGCTTTTACATTTAATGCGGCTTTTACTTCAATGGGAATTATCAAGCCTTTATCTTGTATTAAAAAATCTATTTCTGCTTTGCCTTTTTCATTTGTCCAATAAAATATTTTTGGTTTATCTTCAAGCGCCTCTAATTCTTGCAAAACAAATTGCTCTGTCAATGCGCCGTTAAAATGGCTGAAAACTTGAGTATTCGGCTCAATAAGATTATCCACAGTCAAATCAACTTGCGCGGACATCAAACCTATATCAACAATAAAAAATTTAAAAGCGCCGCTTTGATATGCTCTTAACGGAAGCATTGGATTTGAAACATTATGAATTTTGTAAATCAACCCCGTGTTTTCTAACCATTGCATAGCGTCTTCAAATTGGCTCGCCCGAGCGCCGGGCTTCATATCTTTATACAGAAATTTTTTGTGTTCCAATGACAATTCCGAAGGGATAATATCCCAAATCATTGCAACTTTCGGGATGGATGCCGCATTGATATGTTTTGAAAAATCTAATCTATAAGTGTCAAGAATTCTTTCTTGAATTCGTCTAACTTCGTCAAAATCTTTGTTCTCAATATAGGCAAGAACGGATTTAGGCATACCGCCTACAAAAAAATAATGTTTTAAATATCTAAACAAATCATCTTTGATAGCGCTTAGCAAAGAGTAATTCTGTTTTTCTATAATCCCGCTGAATCTTGTTTCGCCGGCCGCCTCTAAAAATTCCGCAAAAGATAATGGATACAAATTTAAAATATCAACTTTCCCTACGGGAAACGATGCGTCTTTGTGCATAGCGACGCCCAAAAGACTGCCTGCGGCTATAATGTGATATTGCGGCGCTTGTTCACAAAAATATTTGAGAGAGGTCAAGGCTCTATTGCATTCTTGAATCTCATCAAAAATAAGCAAAGTGTTTTCGGCGGAAATTTTTTGTTTAAAAACCGCTTCTAATTCTTCAATAATTCTTTGCGGGCTTAGATTTTTTGCAAAAACCGTTTGCAATTCTTCATTTTCGTCAAAGTTGATATAAATGACATTCTTAAACTCAAGCTTGCCGAATTCTTCCATAATCCAAGTTTTTCCAACCTGTCTTGCGCCTTGTATTATGAGCGGCATTCTATCGCTTTTATTTTTCCAATCAATCAGATATTTTATAGCATTTCTTTGCATAAAACCTCCTAAAATTACCCATTCAATCTATTTAATGCAATAAACAACACTTTTACCCCCCATAAAAGTGTCATATATTACATTTTTATGACTGAATATCAAAATAATTGTATCTTATATAGCGTTTTTTGATTTTATTAAGGCTTTTTGCTAATATCGGTATGCAGTTGATGAAGTTGGCACAATAACAAAACAATTCAATTAGGATTATTTGTTGGAAGCATAGGGAAAGCCTATGCAGAGCTGGGCGGAAGAAATTCCGCAGGCACATTCGAAGTCCACAAGTAATCGTCTTCGCCTATCTCTTTTTGAGATGGGCAGACGGCGATTGCCACGGGTTACTTCGAATGGCTCAAGGTCTCGCCGTTTTTTCTTATCATCGGCGCCCCCAGCATAAATATAATTGGGGGCATTCTTGGAAATATCGCCGAAATCAAAAATCAAAGATTATCTAAAACTATTTCGCATTCAT
>JAISKX010000256.1 GCA_031260765.1 Endomicrobium sp.
ATTATAAATCCTGCGCCCTTTCTCTTTTAAATCTCCGCCCAAATCCGCCACCGTGTCTGAAAAATCCTCGCTCAATCTTTTTAAATCAGACCTTGTTTCTCTTCCGGATTTAGGAGCATACAAAATACCCGCCGCCGCCCCTATCAATGCTCCAACTGCAAATGCCAATAAAGAATTGTTATTATCGCTCATATCCGCCTCCTTTTTTAAATTTTGAAAATAAAACGCTGCCTAATGCCCTTACTATATTTACGCAGCCTTTTGTAGTTTTGCCCGCTAAAAATATACCTTTGCCTGTCCTGTCTAATAAAAATTTCATTTCATTGCACAAAGACATAATTCTAAAAAAAATAATTATCATTCCTATCAAAACAGCCAATAGGATTACCGAGATAAAAATCAAGCAAATTAGCGTCCACATTTCTATATTCATTGTGAGGCGATTTTAACAAATTCTACTTGAAACTTCAATTAGAAATTTATGTATCTTAACCATAGCCATAGTGTCTTGAGCGCAATATTTGAGCAGATTTTCTTTAATTTCTTTGCATTTTTCCTCATCATATAAGCCAATAGCCATAAAAGCAAAAGCCGCCGCCGCATCGCCGCCTTCGGCTATTTCAAGATTTTCATAATTCATATCAACCAACACAGGCAAAACAACTTTTATAGAGCTGCGCCCTTTAAAACGGATATCATAATAATTGAGCCTTATGAGAGCTTCAAAATCTACAATTCTATTTGAAATTTCAATGAGTTTTTGACTGTATTGCGGATATATTTCAGCAAGTCTTTTTATGGATAATTTTTCCGAATTGGAATAAGTTATTATACTGCCTTCATCTCCAAGATATTCTATGAGTTTTTGGGCTATTATTTCTTGGCAATTTACCTTTGGGTCTGCTATATATTCAAAATGTTGGAGAACTTCGTCTATAGGTTTGCCGTCATTGCGGGCTTGACCCGCAATCTCCGCCGTTGTCTGTCCGCACTGCGTTGTAGGAGATTGCGGGTCAAGCCCGCAATGACAGAGCGCGCTAAAATTCGTTAATTTGTGTATGGAAAACTGAGTTAAAACTTGACTATGAGGGGAAAAATTGGGATATACAGGCAAGATATTAGAAATGGATTCAAAATCAAGATAATAATATGGGGCTTTAATCTGATTGACAAGGTTTTTTAAATTGGGGGATATATAAGTTGTATTGCTCTTGACGCAGTTTTTTATTCTTTTTTGCTGTTCATTTAATTCAAAGTCTTCTGGAATATCTTTTATATAGATAATCCCGCTATTTATAAGTTTGTCCATATCAGGCGCAGACATTTTGGGCATATCAAAAATGGAATTGTGCAAATCTTTGCCTATGCACTCGTTAAAAACAGGGCAGTTTTTACATTTTCTTTTTATTATAGGTTGAGGCATATCGGGGCTGCGGACTATCTCGGCAACTTTTTCAATTTTGTCAAGATATGAGGGGATTTGTTCTCTCACTTTTTCCGTGCAATCTATAAAATAGAACATTTCATGCAGAGGCTTGCCCACTCTATATCCGCCTGCTATATGTATTGTGGACATTTTAGATATTTTAACGCCGGCTTTTTCAAGAAGCATAACATTAAAGGCTATATCATTTACATATTTGGTTTTAGATTTCCCGCCCGCGCGTGTTTCAAAAAGTTTCCAAGCATTTCCCGCTCTTTGTAAAATGTCCACGCGGGCGGTAAAGTCGTTTATATTGAATTTTGCATTGACTATTGTTTTTATCTGGGGGTCATTTAAGAGGTCTGTAGCCAATGGCGGAGAGTCAAAACTCAAATATTCTTTTGAGCCGTCAAAAGCGCCGCCGAACATTTTTTGAGCCAAATTTCTTATATTTCTGCTCTCATAGTTTAAAAAATCGCTATTTAAACCTGATAATCTTGGGATTTGTTTATTTTTTGACATCCAACCCAAAGTGGGACAAGTCAAACAATCCATAAAAATTCTTTTACTGATATATATCATTATAAAATCACACCATCCTTAAAAATCGCAATTTCTCTATAATTGTTGATTTCGTTTTTTGTTTTAATTTTCCCGCTTGCTACATTTAAAATGTATTCAAATAGACGCCTTTCAATATCATTAATCTCATCATAATCCATCAAAATCTCACCCGCATTAAAATCTATCCAATGTTTTTTTCTTTCATAGAGATTTGTATTGCTTGATATTTTGACAGTGGGGACAGGCGCGCCGAAAGGATTGCCTCTGCCTGTTGTAAATAAAATGATTTGCGCTCCGCTTGCGGTTAAATTTGTGCAAGACACCATATCATTTCCTGAGCCGTTCAGCAAACATAATCCGCTTTCCTTAGGGCTTTCCCCATAGTTTAAAACGCCGCTTACTTGGGTAGTTCCGCCTTTTTGTATGCAGCCGAGCGATTTTTCTTCAAGGGTAGTAATGCCGCCTTCTTTATTTCCGGGGGAGGGATTTTCATAGATTTCCTGCTTATATCTTAAAAAGTAATTTTTGAAATTATTTATAAGAGCAACTATATTATCAAAAACTAATTTATTTTTAGCTCTATTCATCAATAATCTTTCCGCTCCAAACATTTCGGGCGTTTCAGTGAGTATAGTTTTTGCGCCCAAAGATATAGCGATGTCATTGATTTTTCCGCATAGGGGATTTGCCGTAATGCCTGAGAAAGCGTCAGAGCCTCCGCATTTAAAGCCTATCACAAGTTTGCTTGCGGAAATTTTTTCTCTTTTAAAACTTGACGCAAAATCTGCCAAAGACTTTAAAATGTCTAAACCCGCCTTATATTCATCTTCAACTTCTTGTGTAGTCAAGAATTTTATTCTATCTTTGTCAAAATCTCCCAAAGCGGGAAGAAAATTTTTAATATTATTGTTTTCACAGCCAAGCCCCAGAACCAAAACTGCGCCCGCATTTGGATTTTTGATTAAACCTGCAAGGATTTTTTGAGTGATTTTCATATCATCGCCGATTTGACTGCACCCCATAGTATGAGTATAGGCAAAAAACCCGTCAATTTTTCCTTCCTTTATATAAGAGGCAAATTCTCTATTTGCTTCTTGCGCCAAAATCTTTGCAGTATTATTTACACAGCCGACAGTTGGAATAATCCAAATATCATTTCTAATCCCGACAGAGCCGTCTTTTCTGTTATATCCTGCAAAAGCCGCTGTTTTAAATTGAGGTGGAATTTCAAAAGGGGGGATAGTTTTTTGAACAAAAGAGTAATCCTCAATAGCAGACAAGTTTGTTTTTAAATTATGGGAATGTATATGCTGTCCGATTTTAATATCACATTTAGCCTTTCCGATAATCTGTCCGAATTTGACGACATTTTGCCCCGCTTTAATATCCCGCAAAGCGATTTTATGCCCAAAAGGAATATCGTCAAGCAGAACAATATCCTTTCCGTCAGCATTTAAAATAGCGCCTGATTTTAAAAAATCAAGCGCTACAATCACATCGTCATTGGTATTGATTTTGATAAAAAGTTTATTCATATTAGATTTTAAAACCCGCCTTTAAAATATCTTTGATTGAATTTTGATTGATTTGTTTTAGATATTGGGCTATGGTTTGGGCAAGTTCGTCTATTTGATTTAAGTCTTTGCCTTCCCAGAAAACTTTATTTGCAAGGATTTCTTTTACCGCTTCTTGTTCTGTCGGTTTTTTTAGCCATAAGTGATTGAAAAAATCTATTGTTTCGGCATTGTCTCTTATCTGATATTTTTGTCCGTCTTCCCTTTGCCCTATGAATTTGCCGTCTTCCATTTTACCTTGATAGAATTTTATAAAAGCCGCAAAAGAAAATGCCAATCTTTGCGGGACTTTTCCTGTCTTTTGATGATATTCAATTATGGACGGCAAACAACGGGTATTAAATTTTGCGCAGGAATTTAGGGCTATATCAAGAAGAGAATGTTTTATATATGGATTTGCAAACCTGTCTTTTACCGATGAAGCAAAATCTTCTAAATCTTCTTTGGGCAAGTCTAAAGAGGGGATAATATCTTCAAACAATAAATCATTGAGATAGGCGGCAAAAATCGGGTCTTGCATAAAATCTAAAACAAAATTATGTCCCGACAAAAAAGCGGCAAGAATTGTTGAAGTGTGCGCGCCGTTTAAAATGCGCACTTTTCTTTTTTTGAAAGGTTTAAC
>JAISKX010000149.1 GCA_031260765.1 Endomicrobium sp.
ATTGACGAAGACGCTATTTATTCTTGCGTGGAAAAAGGGCTTACGGTATTTCACAGCAATATAGAAAGCGGACTTGACGCTTATCCCGACGGAAGTTTTGACTATATCATTATGAACAATAGCATGCAGGAAGTTAGAAATATACATTTGATAATAGAAGAATGTTTTAGAGCGGGTAAAAAGTTAATACTCGGCTTTCCAAATTTTGCGCATATAAAAGCAAGAATATCTATGGTTTTCGGGCGCGTGCCTATTACAAAAAATCTCCCATATCAATGGTTTAATACGCCCAATGTCAGATTTTTAAGCATAAAAGATTTTAAAAGTTTCTGCGCTCAAAAAAACTATGAAATTTTTAAAGACTTTTATTTCAATAAAAACAGAGAAGTGCATAGTCTAAGCAATTTAAGAGCAGAGTCTGCGGTATTTATGATAGGAGAACATTTATGATAGAACAACTTGAAAAATTAAAAAAAGAAAGAGACGCGATTATTGTCGCGCATATTTATCAGTCGCCTGAAATTCAAGATATTGCCGACTTTGTCGGCGACTCTTTGGATTTGAGCCGTAAAGCCGCGTCAACGGACGCTAAAACCATAGTTTTTTGCGGAGTGAAATTTATGGCTGAAACCGCTAAAATTTTAAGTCCTCAAAAAACAGTCTTGATGCCAGATATTGGGGCGGGATGTCCTATGGCTGATATGATAAATGCGGACGAAGTGAAAAAATTAAAACAACAATATCCAAAACATAAAGTTGTGGCTTATGTGAATACTTCGGCTGAGGTCAAAGCTGAAAGCTATATATGCTGCACTTCTGCTAATGCCGTTGAAATAGTAAATAGCATAGACGGCGGTATTATTTTTGTCCCGGATAGAAATTTAGGAGCTTTTGTTCAAAAAAAATCGGGCAAACCTATGATTATTGCAAGCGGTTTTTGTCCAACTCACAATAATTTTATTCTGCCCGAATTTATAATTGAAGCTAAAAACGCTCATCCAAACGCTTGCGTCTTAGTTCATCCCGAGTGCCGCCCGGAAGTTATAGATTTAGCGGATTTTGCTATGTCAACGGGACAAATGTGCAGATATATACCGACGACTTCGCAAAAAGAATTTATAATAGGCACGGAAAACGGCATTATTTACAGATTGCAAAAAGACAATCCCGGCAAAACATTCTATCCTGTCAATACCCTTGCAACATGTCCCAATATGAAAAAAACAAATCTCGCAAAAGTTCTAACCGCCTTATTAGAAAACAAAAACCAAATCACTATCCCCCAAGAAATCGCCCAAAAAGCAAAAAAACCAATTAAAAGAATGCTGGAAATCTAATTTATTCATTTACTTGCCGCTCTATAAGAGCATAAAATGACAAATCTTCATTATGAGAGGTATTTTTCTTTCCACTGTTTTAAGGTTTCAAAGGCTTGGAGAGGGGTTAGAGATTCTATTTCTATATTCTCTAAATCTGACAAAATCGGAGATGGGGGTTGGGAAAATAAGTCGGGTTGCAAGGCGTTTTCCGCTTTTTGCGGCTCTATATTGGTGTTTTCTAAATTGGATAGGATTTTGAAGGCTCTTTTGATTACTTGATTGGGTATGCCTGCTATTTTGGCTACATGAATGCCATAGGATTTGTCAGCGCTGCCTTTTATTATTCTGTGCAAGAAAACCACTTGTCCATTCCATTCTTTTACTTCTACGCTGAAATTTTGCATTCCTTTTAGTTTTTCCGCTAAGGATGTCAACTCAAAATAATGAGTGGCAAATAGGATTTTTGAGCCTTTGTTTGGGGCTTTATCCTCATCGGCAAAATATTCCAATATAGCCCATGCTATAGACATTCCGTCATAGGTGGAAGTGCCTCTGCCTACCTCGTCAAGAATTATCAAACTTCTATCCGTATATTGATTTAAAATGTCTGCTGTCTCCATCATCTCTACCATAAAAGTGGATTGTCCGCCTGCGAGATTGTCCCCAGCGCCGATTCTTGTAAAAATTCTATCCACTATGCCTATGCGGGCGCTTTTAGCGGGAACAAAAGAGCCTATTTGCGCCATAATAACTATTAAAGCAGTCTGCCTTAAATATGTGGATTTGCCCGACATATTAGGTCCTGTGAGAAGTAAAATCCTATTGTCTTCATTGAAATCTATATCGTTTGCGGCAAATTCGCCGGTTTTTAAAATGCGCTCAACTACGGGATGTCGCCCATCTACTATGGACAATTCTTTGGAATCGTCCATATCGGGGCGGCAATAATCGTATTGCAGGGCGTTTTGAGCGAAAGATTGGAATATGTCAAGCTCGGCTATTATATGGGCTGTCTTTAAAATATCTGCGCTAAAATCCGACAATTCTTGCTTTAAAAGAGTAAAAAGATGACTTTCAAGCCTTATGATTTTTTCTTGAGCCGACAAGATTTTTTCTTCAAAATCTTTTAATTCCGGAGTGATATATCTTTCGCCATTGACTACAGTCTGCTTTCTTATATAGTGTTGCGGGACATTGGATAAATTGCTTTTTGTAATCTCTATATAGTATCCAAAAACCGAAGTATAGCCGATTTTTAGATTGGCAATGCCTGTCTTTTTCCTCTCTTCTTCTTCTAAATCCGACATAAAAGAGCGGACATCGCTTGACATTTTTCTCAATTCGTCAAGTTCTGCATTGAAACCGTTTTTGATTACGCCGCCGTCTTTTTATGCATTGGGCGGGTAGTCCATAATAGCCGACGATATTTTTGAGATTATGTTTTGATTGATTGCCGTATCAAGATGGATAAAATTTTCCAATTGAGCCGATATTTCATTGGCGGATTTGAGAGATTCTTTTAAAGAGATTAAATCGCGCGGCATAGCGCTTGCAAAAACAATTCTCGCCGTAATTCTTTCTATGTCGCCTATTTTCTTTAAAGTATCGGCGATTTCTTGACGAAGGAAATTATCATCTAAAAAAAATGAAACTTTGTTT
>JAISKX010000176.1 GCA_031260765.1 Endomicrobium sp.
CAACAACTCAATATTGGGTTGGCTGAAACTGGTAGAGGAAATAAAAAATGATTAACTACAATGTTCCAAACCCAAAACTTAGTCCAGACTTTACAATTGACGATATACACAAAATCAGATAACAGCGTTAAATTTCATCATGAAAAACAAAAACGGGATTTTTATTACTATTGAAGGCGGGGAGGGGGCGGGTAAAAGCACGCATTGCAGGCTTTTGAAAGAGTATTTTGAGGCTTGCGGGAAGTCTTGCGTTTTGACGAGAGAGCCGGGCGGGACGAAATTGGCTGAGGGGATAAGGAGAATTCTTTTAAATCCTAAGTCTTGCGTTTCTCCGATTGCTGAGCTTTTTTTGTATGAGGCTGACCGCGCGCAGCATGTTCAAGAGATTATTCTGCCGGCTTTAGAGCAGGGAAAAGTTGTTATTTGCGATAGATTTATTGACGCTACTATCGCTTATCAAGGGTATGGTCGCAAAATTGATTTGGAAATTATTGAACAATTAAATAGGATAGCTTCATTCAGCTTAAAACCCGATATTACTATTTATCTTGATATAGAAATTAGGCGCGGTTTGCAGAATGCTAAGAAATTAAATAAAGAATCCTATGGTTTGCGCGGCGATAGAATTGAAAGGGAAGACGCTATTTTTCATGGGAATGTCAGAAAAGGTTATTTGTCTCAAAGTAAAAAAGAGCCTAAAAGAATTAAAGTAATCAAGACGAGAAAAACGCCTCAAGAAACGCAAAAACTTATCAGGGAAGAAATAAAAAAATGTTTAAAAATATTTTAGGTCAGGAAAAAGTAAAACAGACTCTTGCAAGCCAAATAAAAAACCGCAAAATGCCTCATGCTTATCTTTTTATGGGGCAAGACAGAGTTGGAAGGAAGTCTATTGCTTTTGAGTTTGCAAAAATTTTAAATTGCAGCGTCAATGATTGGCAAAAAACAAATATAGGAGCCTGCGGCAAATGTTCCAATTGTCTTAAAATATCAAAAAATATACATCCCGATATTCATCTTATAGACTTTGCAAAACAGCTTGAAGTCAACGAGCATGCCACAGAAAAAACAAAAGAAATTTTGATAGATACTATCAAAGGTTATTTGCAAAAAGAGATTGCCGTCAGAGCCAGAGAAGGATTGTGGAAAATCTTTATAATAGACGAAGCGGAAAAAATGAATAATCAAGCGGCAAACGCTCTTTTAAAAACATTGGAAGAGCCTCCAAACAATACAATAATTATTTTAATCGCCCGCCACAAAGAAACAATACCTCAAACCATTGTGTCTCGCTCTCAGGTTTTATTTTTCCAGCCTTTAAAACAATCGGAAGTCGCCTCTTATCTAATAAATAATGGATGGACTCATCAAAAAGCGCAAGAAGCCGCGCAAATTAGCGAAGGCTCTATCCCTGCCGAAGAGTCTTTATTAGACGAGGAAGATGAGAGAACGGCATTGAGAATTCTCTCCAAGCTCAGAGAAAAAAAGCTATGCGCTTGCGATATATTGGAGCTTTCAAAAAGCGTAAAAAAAGATACGGCGCTGTCTTATATAGATATAATGATTTCAAAAGTAAAAAATGATTTCAGAGTCCGCCCCCATCTGTCGCTTAATGCTCTTGAAGCATTGTCTCTATCTCGTTCTTATATTTTGCGCAATATCAATATCAATACAGTTTTTGACAATTTGTTTTTTAATATCAACAAAAATATTTCTTAAAGAGAGGTGTATATGCCTATTGCAGTGGGTGTGACAGTAAGGAAACTGAGGGAAAAAATCTATGCCGATACAAGGCATTTTGATTTGAATGTTGGAGATGAAGTGATAGTTGAAACAGAACATGGAATTGAAGCGGGATTAGTTTGTGAAAAAGAAAAGAATATAGTCGTTGAAAACGGCAAAACTTTCTTTTCTAAAATTGTTAGAGAAATTACCGACGAGGATAGAGAGAGATTACTTGATAATTTAAGAAGAAGCCGAAAAGCCTTTGCCATAGTTATTGATAAAGTGAGAGAGCATGATATTGATTTAAAACTCACAAGCGTCAGATATATTTTTGACCGCTCTAAATTATTCGTATATTATACTTCGGAGAGCCGAGTTGATTTCAGAGAGTTAATTAAAGACTTAGGGCATATTTTAAAGACGAGAATACAGATGGTTCAAATAGGCGTGCGCGATGAATCAAAGATGATAGGCGGTTTGGGCACTTGCGGAAGAACTCTTTGCTGCCGCAATTTCTTAGGCGATTTTAATTCCGTCACCATTGATATGGCAAAAGAACAGGATTTATCTTTAAACACTTCTAAATTGTCGGGATTGTGCGGAAGATTGATGTGTTGTATAGCTTATGAAAATGACTATTATAAACTCATAAAAGACGATTTGCCCAGAATCGGCAGCATAATACACACTCCTTCCGGCGACGCTAAATTTGCCGCTGCGGACTGCATAAAACTTATGATTACGGCTGATTTCGGCAATGATAAATTTGAAAAATTTGATATGGAAACTATAAAAAAATTAAATCAAGGAGTAAAAAGATGAAATTTTACATAACAACGCCGATTTATTATTTGAATGATGTGCCTCATATAGGACATTCCTATACGACTATCGCCGCAGATATTATGGCGAGATGGAAAAGATTAAAAGGCTATGATGTGTTTTTTCTGACGGGAACGGACGAGCACGGCGCAAAAATTGTCGCCGCCGCAAAAGAGAATGGCAAAAGTCCGCAAGAATTTGTAGATGAGATGAGTGAAAAGTTTAAAGAGGCTTGGAAACTTCTAAATATCTCAAACACTGATTTTATAAGGACTACCGACGAGCGTCATGTAAAAAACGCTCAAAATATTATTCAGCTTTTGTTTGACAAGGGTTTGATATACAAAAAGAAATATACCGCGCTTTATTGCGTCGGCTGCGAGAAATTTATTTTAGAGAGAGATTTAGACGAAAACGGCTGCTGCCACGACCATAAAACGAAACCGCAATTGCAATCTGAAGAGAATTATTTTTTTAAATTGTCTCAGTTTCAAGAAACTCTCTTAGAAAGGATTTTAGACGCAAATCACAAAGAGCATATAGAGATTCAGCCCATAGAAAGAAGAAATGAAATCGTCGGCAAATTAAAACTTGGTCTTGACGATATCAGCGTTTCAAGAGCCGCTCTTGATTGGGGCATACCCGTCCCTTTTGATGAAAATCATACTATTTATGTTTGGGTTGACGCTCTCGTCAGTTATATCACCGCTATAGGTTATCCTATTGAAAAAAATAATCCTCTAACCGCTTACTGGCCTGCCGATATTCACCTTATGGCAAAAGATATTTTGTGGTTTCATAGCGTGATATGGCCTGCGATTTTAATAGGCGCTGGTCTTGCCGCTCCTAAAAAAGTTTATTCTCATGGATTTTTTACAATAGACGGCGACAAAATGTCTAAAACTATCGGCAATGTAATTTCTCCTCAAGCTTTAGTTGATAAGTTTGGAGTTGACGCGGCGAGATATTTGACTGTGAGTTTAATTCCATTCGGTCCCGACGGAGATATTTCTTGGAGCGGTTTAAATTTAAAATACAATACGGATTTGGCTAATAATCTCGGCAATTTGACTTCAAGATTAAATAAAATGCTTCAAAAATATTTTGAAGGAAATATCCCGTCAGTCAAACACAATGCCGCCCTTTTTGAAAAAGTGGAGCAGATTTTAAATGAAGATTTCACAAAAGAGATGGACGCTTTTCAAATCCATAAAGCCTCAGACGCTTTGCAAAGGGCGCTCACTCTTATCAATCAGCAAATAGAAAACGACGCGCCTTGGGCTCTTGCTAAAACCGATATGGAAAAATTGAAAGAATGTTTATTTTCTTATATACAATCTTTTGATTTGATTTTGCTCTATCTATTCCCTTATATGCCTATAATTTCTAAAAAAATATGGGAAATCAACGGCGCGCAAGGCGATTTGGAAGAGATTGCAAAGGATTATCTTGCAAATCCAAAAAAGTATAAAGATGGTTTTTCTAAAGCCGGAGCAAAACTGCAAATAGCCGAAGTTCTATTTCCAAGGATACAATAATGATAATAGATTCGCATACTCATATAACAGACGCGGCTTTTGATAATGATAGACAAGAAGTCATAAAAAGAGCTTTTGACTTAAATGTGAAACCTATTTTTGAGATAGCCTGCGAAGAGAAATATTGGGGCGCCGCATTAGACCTTTCTCAACAAGAAAATATATTCGTCTCTTTCGGCATACATCCGCACGAAGCGCAAAATGCAGTTGGAGACGATTTCAAAAAACTTTCCAAACTCATATCTTCAAAAAAATGTATAGCTGTGGGCGAGACAGGTCTTGATTATCATTATGATTTTTCTCCGCGCGACATACAAAAAAAAGTTTTTGTCCGTCAAATAGATTTATCCATAGGCAAAGACAAACCCATTATAATCCATGCCCGCAAAGCCAATGACGATATAATCGCTATATTGCAATCTTATAAACGCTCTTTTAAAGGCGTCATTCATTCTTTTGAAGGCTCTTTAAAAGACGCTCAAACTTTTCTTAATATGGGTTTTTATTTAGGCGTTTGCTCTACTATAACTTATCCTAAATCCGACGATATCAGAGAAGTGTTTTCTAAAATTGACATCTCAAAACTTTTAATAGAAACAGATTGCCCATACCGCGCTCCACAAATTTATAGAGGCAAAAGAAGCGAACCGTCTTTCGTCATAGAAATAGCAAAAAAACTTGCAGAAATTAAAAATATGCCTTTTGAAGAAGTCTGCAATAAAACCGCTCAAAATTCTTTGAATTTGTTTTTAGGGGCTTAGTTGTTATGCTGTCATTCTTGACAACATGAGGAGGTAAATAATGAATACAATTTTTTACACGCTTGGCGAAAATGGATATTTGAATATCACCAACAGATGTATGATGTCATGCCCGTATTGCATAAAATACAAATGGGCTAATAAATTTCACGGAAGCGATTTAAAACTTGAAAAAGAGCCTTCTGTTGAAGAAATAGTCAGGTCTATAGACGATATTAAAAAATAAAAAGAAATTATTTTTTGCGGTTATGGCGACGCTTTGATAAGACTTGATACAGTCAAAGAAACGGCAAAAATTCTAAAAGGAAAAGGCGCAAAGCTCAGAATCAATACGGCGGGTCTTGCAAATAGATATTACGGAAAAAACATTCTGCCGGAACTTGAAGGGCTGATAGACGCTGTTTCAATAAGTCTAAACGGTGGCAATCCCAAGGAACATAATGAGCTCAACAGACCGCAATTCGGCGAAGAATCTTTTAATGAAATAATCAAATTTGCAAAAGAGGCGAAAAAATATATTCCATTAGTGATAATCACCGCAGTAGAACTCCCTTCATTGGATATTTCTAAAATCGCTCCAATAGCAAAAGAAGCAGGCGCTCATTTCCGCATTCGCCCTTATTTAGATAATGATGAAAAATAATATTTTTTTTCAAACAGCGGCAAAATTATTTTCTATACTCGTCTTCATTTATTTGTTGGCGCGTATTTTGTTATTGTTTAATTTGACGAGAATGTTCGTCTATATAGATATAGGCGAAGAAGCCTCTTATATGTCGCCGATATACAAAAATGCTTCTCTAAAACAGATTTTAAATCTAAATGAAATCAATATAGGCGCGGACGATATAGTTTCTCAAAATATAGACGAGCCTCTAAAAGCCTCTCTTAATGTAGAAATAACAAGAGTCAGACAAGAAAATAAACAAGAAAGTAAGACCATTCCTTATAGAGTCATTTGGCGCCGTCAATATGATTCAAATTTAAGAAAAGTTGAGCTGCAAAAAGGCGTGGAAAAACATATAGCGATGGAAGTTTTAGAGACATTTCACAACAATGTTTTATATTACAGCAATGTATTAAACGAGCGCTCAATAGCTTTGGAATATTACAGACTTCTTCTTTTATCAAAGGACGATACAGTAGAGAAAATCTATGACCTCTCAAAAGCAAAACGAATCAAAATGATAGCCACAGCCTATTATCCGGGCGACCCTTTAGCTTGGGGAGACGGCACAATCACATTTCTCGGACATAAAATGCAAAGAGGCATAGTGGCTGTTGACCCGTCGGTAATCCCTTTGCGCACCCGTCTTTTTATATCGGGATATGGATACGGTTATGCGGGAGATACTGGAAATGCAATCAAAGGAAATAGAATAGATTTAGGCGTCAACAATGCCGAAGAAGAAAAATCTTGGATGTTTAGAGAAGTAACGGTTTATATTTTGGAGTCTTCAAACAAATGGTAAAAAACTTAAAAACGATTTTCATTTTTATATTAGCTTTCTTATTTGCCGCGCCGCAATCTATACTTGCTCAAGAATCTGTTCAAGAACCTGAATATCTTGTTTCAGATTTTGACGACCATTTAGATAAAGCGCTCAAGAAAGAAAAGTCCGACAATCAAACAATTGAAGAGCAAAAACCTCCGCCTCCTCTCAGTCTTAACGAAATTCTTGCTGACTTTGAAATCACCGCTCAAAAAATACAAAGAGACTGGAATATATCAGGTATGGCTGTAGCCATAGTTGTAGAAGGCAAAATCGTCTATAAAAAGACTTTCGGCATACGCGATACTATTTCAAAAGAAAAAGTGAACAATAAAACAATTTTCCAAATAGGCTCTTGCACAAAAGCATTCACGGCTATGATTGCGGCAATGCTTGTGGACAAAGACATAGTCAAATGGGACGATAAAGTCATAAAGCATCTGCCTAATTTCAAATTATCAAATCAACAGACTACGCAAGATATAACGATTGAAGATTTATTGTCTCAAAACAGCGGTCTCATCCCTTATTCTCAGCATTTTATGCTGCTTTTTGGATACAGCCAGCGGCAGATTTTGGACGGTTTAAAATATGTGGCTACTTTTGGAAAGTTTAGAGAATCTTACGGTTATCAAAACAATTTGTTTTTACTCGCGGGAGAAACAATGGCTGCGGCAAGCGGTTATACTTGGTCGGAAAATCTAAAAAAATTAATTTTAAATCCTCTCAAAATGAATTCTACCACAGCCGATTATCAAAGTTATCTTTCAGAGCAAAATAGAACGCGCGGTCATTATTATAAGGGCGGCTCTTTTGTTCCAATCCCCGACGACCTGCCTTATAATGTCTGGCCCTATACTTTCGCTCCCGCAGGCGGAATAAACACCAATATAGACGATTTTTCAAATTGGCTTTTATTCTTGGCAAATGACGGAGTCTTTAACGGCAAAAGATTGATTTCTCAAGAAAATATGAACAGAATTTTTTCTCAAAAAGTTTTTAATAAAGAAGGCAATTACTATTATTGTTTAGGCTGGCGTCTTTCCAATATATCTGATGAAAATGTTTTTTGGCACGGCGGGACTACTGATACTCAGGGAGCGTATATTTCCATTATAAGAGATAAAAAAATAGGAGTGGCTGTTTTGATGAATCTCAACAATGTTCCCGCAGCTCAATCCATGTCTTTAAGTTTTTTTGACGCCTATTTAGGCAAAGTCAAAACCGATTGGAATAAAAAGAATTTAGACAAATCCGCCGCGCGGCAAAAAAGAATAAATGCCCCTGCCGCCCCGGCTAAAGAGCCTATAAAGCCTCTCCCATTAGAAAAGTATGCCGGCAAATACCGCAATAATATGTATGGAGAG
This sequence comes from Endomicrobium sp., assembly GCA_031260765.1. Classification (GTDB taxonomy): domain Bacteria; phylum Elusimicrobiota; class Endomicrobiia; order Endomicrobiales; family Endomicrobiaceae; genus Parendomicrobium. The sequence goes on from JAISKX010000176.1 coordinate 7,707, forward strand.
GTTATAGTAAAACTTGAAAATGGAAAATTAAAATTCAGCGCAGGCTCTTTTAAAACATGGCTTACATTAAAACATACTGACAAAAACACTTTCGGCGCCGAAAGCCTCCCGGGCTGGACTTTCAAGAGGCAAGAATTCAAATTCCAAGTGGACAAAACCTCAACCGTAACAAGCATGACCATAGCCGACATGTCCGACTCCACCAACAGCCTTTTCAAAAAACAATAACGCTAAAGTAGTGATTTGGGTGAGCTAAAAAGTTGAGGCAGTCATCTGCCCCCCTTGCGGGGGAAGTCCCGCGAAGCGGGAAAGGGGGGTGTCGCAACGCG
>JAISKX010000023.1 GCA_031260765.1 Endomicrobium sp.
TTTCGGACATTTTCTCTATTGAATATCTCAACATAGTCCTAGGCATTATTTTGTGATATTTGTCTAAAAAATCCCTTAAAACAAAAATATCCTTTTTGCCCATCTCTCTCAACATCCAACCCACTGCTTTGTGCATTAAATCATGTTTATGGCTTAAAAAATGTTTGGCGAGTTTTAAAATCTCTTCAAATTCGCCCCGTTTAATAAAGCAATAGGTTGAGACAACGCTAATTCTTTCTTTCCAAAGTTCATTTGACTTCGCAAAGTCAAACATCAATTTTTTAGAATTGTGAAACCAAAAATCTCCGGCAATAGATGGAGCCGTCAAATCAACTAAATCCCAATTATTGATATATTTAGTATTGGCAAAATAGAGTTTGGCAATTTTCCCTTTCCCGCTTGCATTAGCCGAACTATACTTATCAACCAAAATCAATAAAGCCGTAAGCCTAACTTCGTGAACTTTACTTTTCAAAAGCGCCAAAATATCGCTTAAAGCCGCTTTTGCGCTATACTTCTTAGCAATCACTCTTTGTGTAGGCACGGTCAAACCCCAAAACAAATCCCCTTCGCCGTATTCACCCTTGCCTGTCTTAAAAAAACCCGAGTGATGTTTAGCAAGAGCTGAATTTTGCTTACTTCTTAATTCTTTTAAAATTTTGTCTTTAATCACTGTTATCTCCTTAATTTTCCCCTTTGGAATAAGTTGATTTTATGAAAAACGGGGGGTTTATGCAAACAAATGAATAATACTCGGTATTGACAAAAGAAATATAAATTCATATATTGCCTTCATAATACATAGTAAGTTGGTATGATTTCCCCGTGAATTTTCGCATAACTATAAATTCACATACATATTTGATTGAAAAATCAATATGTTTTTGTAAAATACAAATAGCAGTTAAATTAAAAAGGAGGACAGTATGGCAAAAATTTATGAAAATTTAACAGATTTAATAGGGAAAACTCCGCTATTAAGACTGAAAAATTTTGAAGCAAGGGAAGGAATTAGCGCAAAATTGATAGGGAAGTTGGAGTATTTCAATCCTGCGGGAAGCGTCAAAGACAGAATCGCAAAAGCTATGTTAGATGATGCAGAAAAAGCGGATCTTTTAAAGAAAGGTTCTGTAATCATTGAGCCCACAAGCGGAAATACGGGCATAGGACTTGCAAGCGTTGCGGCGGCAAGAGGGTATAGAATTATTCTCACCATGCCTGAGACTATGAGCGTTGAACGGAGAAATCTTTTAAAGGCTTATGGCGCTGAACTTGTCCTTACAGAAGGCGCAAAAGGGATGAAAGGAGCGATAGAAAAAGCTGATGAATTAGCAAAAGCAACGCCAAATTCATTTATCCCTGGGCAATTCGTAAATCCTGCAAATCCTGCAATACACAAAGCTACCACTGGACCCGAAATTTGGGAAGATACCGATGGCAAAGTTGACTTTTTCGTATCAGGCATAGGCACAGGCGGAACAATTAGCGGCGCGGGAGAATTTTTGAAATCCAAAAATCCCAATGTTAAAGTTATAGCCGTTGAGCCGTCAGCTTCTCCTGTTTTGTCGCAAGGCAAAGCGGGTCCTCACAAAATACAAGGCATCGGCGCAGGCTTTGTTCCTAAAACATTAAACACTGAAATTTATGATGAGATTATACCAGTGTCTAATGAAGATGCTTTTGAGACAGGCAAAAAAGTTGCAAGAGATGAAGGTTTGCTCATAGGGATATCTTCAGGCGCGGCGATTTTTGCAGGCTTGCAATTAGCAAAGAGAGCAGAAAACAAAGGCAAAAATATAGTCGTAATTTTGCCCGATACAGGCGAGAGATATTTGTCAACGCCTCTATTTGCAGAAGAATAAAAAGCATTAAGAAATAAAAAAGCGGGACGCGAAATCGCGTCCCGCTTTTTTTATGTCTATTGCCTGACTTCCCCTTACTGCCATTATGCTTCTCTATAGGAGATCCGCCTTCGCTAAAGCTACGGCGTGATAGCCTCTAACGAGGCTACTCTACAAAAACTTCTACTCTGCGGTTTTGTTGTTTGCCTATTGCGGTTTTGTTGGTGGATATTGGGATTAGGGAGCCGAAGCCTATGTAGCTTAGCTTGCTCTTGGGTAAGCCGTGGATTATTAGCTGGTCGTAGACGGCTTTGGCTCTTTGTAGGGACAATATTTTGTTTTTGGATTCTATGCCGGTGGAGTCGGTGTGTCCTTCTACTGTGATTTTTTGATAATCATAGGCTTTTAGGTTTTCGGCTAACTTTTTGATGTCAGTCTTGGATTGGTCGGATAATATTGCACTGCCGCTTTTGAATGTGGCGGCGGATAGTCTAAATGATTGTTTTAAATTCTTGCGGCGCTCTTGCGCTTCTTGCACTAATTGTTTGTCGTCCATTCCTTGTAATTGCTCAAGCAATGCTATCATTGACGCTTCATCTAAATTGTCTAATGAAGAAAAATCCGGCTCTGTTTGTTCGGGGTCGGGTTCGGGCTCTGGCTCGGGCTTGGGAGCGGGCGTCGGTTCGGGTTCTGGCTCGGGTTCGGGTTTGGGGGCGGCGTCTATTGCTTTGACGCCGATTTTTATTTTTATGCCGCCTACCGCACTGTAGCCGCTTACTTTATTTTCTTCATTGTTCGGGTCTACTTTTATGTCCGCGTTGGCAAATAGGGAGAAATGCGGGGTGATGTCTTTTTCATATCCTGCGCTCAAGCCCGCAAAGGCTTGCGACTCGTCTCCTGCTCTTATTTTCATCTTGCCGAATTCTTGCGCCTCTTTAAATTGCATATCATAAGTGTAATCAGGCGCGCCCACCATTATATAGCCGCCGTATATGTAGATGTTCCATCTGTTTGAATAATTCTCGCCCCTTATACGCAAGCCCACGCTTCCGCTTAATCTCGGATATGCTCCTTCGCTTACTATTAAATTGGCTTCTTCGCCGCCTGTCTCTTCTATCTTTTCATTCATTATATATGCGGCTTGCACGCCTAAGACGGGATTTATTTGGAAATGTTCATCGCCGATAAATTCTATCTCGGCTTCTCCTGCTCCTCTTATGCTTATTGTTTGGAATGTCCCTTGCGGACTATATGTTTTTGAGCCGATTTCCACAACGCGCTCCGTATTATAATCCTGCATACCGCCGCTTATGCTCCATTTCATATCCGCTATTCCTTCAAATGAACCC
>JAISKX010000185.1 GCA_031260765.1 Endomicrobium sp.
TTTGACAATTGACATAAAAAATCTCCTTTTGAATATTGCTTAGAATGGCGCTATTATATCAAAAATAGGCTTTCAAATCAAAAGAGAGTATAAAACAGTATGTTTATGGCTTGGGTTTTGTTATGGGCATTTGACGGATAGGTAAAATAAAGATAAACTCCCACCCCGTTTTTATAATTTAGTTTAAGTATTTTATTTAAAAGTATATAGCAAGGAGTATAGAGCGCAATGGTAGAAGAAGAAAATAAAGACAAAAATCAAGAGATTTCTATAAATCAAGAAGAACAAACAGAAAATACCCCTGCCGAAGGCATTCCTGATGTTCAATCCGATATTAAAATTGAAGACATTCAGATCCCCGTTAAGAAGTTTTTTTCTATTCCATTTATTTGTTTGGCTATAATTCTTCCAGTTTGCATTTTTGCCGCAGGCATTATATTGGAAAAAACTATGATGGATTTGCCTTCTATGTATCAAATAGAGAATTTCTCGCCTAAAATCTCGGCAAAAATATATGATAAAGACAATAATCTCATCTCAGAGTTTTTTACAGAAAGAAGGACATTCACCCCCATAGAAAAAATCCCAAAACATTTGCAAGAGGCTTTTATAGCTATAGAGGACAATGATTTTTACGACCATTGGGGCGTTTCAATCAGAGGCATAGCCCGCGCCGCGTCAAAAATAATAAAGAATGTCAGCGTTTCAGAAGGCGGCTCCACTATCACTCAACAGCTTGCGAGAATGATGTTTTTGACTTCAGATAAGAATATGAATCGCAAATTAAAGGAAATGATACTTGCTATTCAAATTGAATCTGTCTATTCAAAAGATGAGATTATGCAATTTTACGCTAATCAAGCTTATTTTGGTTTTGGAGCTTACGGCGTTCAATCTGCGGCTCTCACATATTTCGGCAAAAATGTTGAAGATTTAACTCTTTCAGAATGCGCTACTCTTGCCGCTATACCAAAATCCCCCAACTTTTATAATCCTTTTAAAGACCCTAAGGCTTCTCTTATGAGAAGAAATCTCGTTTTGTTTAAGATGAAAGAATTGGGTTATATTACAGAAGAAGCTCAAGCCGACGCTTTGCAAGATGAAATCCCCGTTCAGCAGTCCGATATTGACAAAATTAAAGAACAAGGCGGCTATTTTGCGGAATATGTCCGCATATTGCTTGCCAAAAAATATGGTTTAGACGAACTTTATACAAATGGATTCTCAGTCTATACCACTCTTGATATGAGTATGCAAAAAGCGGCTGAAGATTCTATGGAGAAAATGCTGTCGCGATTTGACAATAGAAGAAAGAGTTTTTGGAAGAAGAGAAAACAAGAGCCTGTTAAAGTGCAGGGAGCTTTGCTTGCCATTGACGCCAGAACTGGAGCTATAAGAGCTATGGTAGGCGGACGGAGCTTTGAAGAGAGCGAATTCAACCGCGCCGTTCAGGCAAAACGGCAGCCGGGTTCTTCTTTTAAACCCTTTGTTTATCTTGCCGCTCTTGAAGAAGGATATCAGCCGGAAGATATGATTGAAGACCGTCCGTTGATTTTCTCTTATAATAAAGGAACAGGTAGATGGACTTTGCTTTCCAATGATATAGTTGATATGGAAAGTATGGCTGAAAAAATCCCAGAAAAAGATTTGGCAAATTCAGATAAGTTTTGGCGCCCTTTAAATTATGACAGAAAATATAGAGGCGCGGTCACATTAGAGACGGCTTTGGCTCTATCTATAAATACTTGCGCCGTTGAATTGATTAGACGAATATCTCCCAAAAAAGTTATATCTCTTGCAAGAAGATTAGGCATATCAAGTTCTTTGATAGATTCTTTTTCTTTAGCCTTAGGAGTCAGCGAAGTGACTTTAAATGAAATGGTAGGCGCTTACGGCGTCTTAGCGTCCGGCGGGCTTAAGAATGACCCCTATGTGATTAGCAGAATAGAGGATAGGCACGGCAATATCATAGAACAACATTTTGACGAGCCTGTTGAAGTGGTGTCTGCAAATACAAGTTTTGTTATGACAAATATGCTTAGACAAGTTGTTTTAAGAGGCAGCGGAGGAGACGCTAGAAGATTAGGGCATCCAAGCGCTGGAAAAACAGGAACTACAAATGATTTTGCCGACGCTTGGTTTATAGGATATACAAACGATATAGCCGCGGGAGTATGGGTTGGATATGACGATAGGAAAATAGACTTAGGACACAATGCTGCAGGCGGAGTGGTAGCCGCGCCTATATGGACGGACTTTATGAAGAAAGCATTAGACAAAACCCCTGTTACAAAATTTAAAAAGAGAAAGCCTTTGCCGAAAAAAGTTGTAAGAATAAAGAAAAGACCATTCGCCGCAAAAACTACTGCAAAAACTGCAAAAAAACGCTAAGACGCTATTATTTTCTACATTTTAAAACTCTTTCCAAACCTGCATAATCTTTTAAAATTTCAATATCTTTAAATCCATTCTTTTCAAAAATCTCTTTGATTTTGCAAGATAAATTTGAATTTAATTCAATCAAGATATAACCGCCTTTATTGATATATTTGCGGGCTTCTTGCGCTATTTGTTTATAGAAAAATAGTCCGCCAT